>JAVRPG010000155.1:0-10889 GCA_032162325.1 Mycobacterium sp.
CCTTGCGCGGCACGCAGGGCGCACCCTGCACCACATTTCTCGTGACGTTGGGGACGCAGTCTGGGGCGTCGCAGACTGCCGAAGCGGTGCCGGCGAGCGGGATCGACGCGGCAGCGAGTCCACAAGCCATCATCGTTATTGCAATCGTTTTCATCTCGACATCCTCCACGTGGGGCTTGACCTCAACTTTGGTTGAGGAAGCACGGTATAGACATGAGAACCACCATGACGCAGATCCGAGACGACCTTTGGCAGACGCGCACGGAGTCCCCGTTTCCCGGGCTGACTACACACGCGTATCTGTGGCGGGGGCCAAGCGGCAACATTCTGTTCTACAGCCCGGCGTCGGACGCGGACTTCGAGGCGATCGAAGCGCTCGGCGGCGTGAGCGCCCAGTATCTGTCCCACCTCGACGAAGCGGGCCCGATGCTGGCCCGGGTCGCCGACCGATTCGGCTCCCAATTGCATGCACCCGCCCCGGAACTGGACGCGATCGGCCGCCACGCGCACGTCGATGCGCCCGTGGACGCTCGGCGACACGTCGACGTGAACGGCATCGACGCGATTCCCACGCCAGGCCATTCGGACGGCAGCACCTGCTATCTCGTACCGGGAGTCGACGGCGAGAAGTATCTGTTCACCGGCGACACGATGTTTCCCGCCGGCGACGGCACCTGGTCGACGTTCCTCGTGCCCGGTCGAGGCAGCGCGGCAGCGTTGAGGTCCAGCCTCGAGTTGCTGGGGACGGTACAGCCGGACATCGCGATCTCCGGCGCCTTCGGCGGAGACACCGCGATCGAAGCCGTCGCCGCACAGCGGTGGTCGGAGTGCATCGACCAGGCGCTGGCGAGTGTGCCCGTCAGCTAGCTATCGAAGGCTCGAATCCCGCGGTCAACTTGCGAGAGCCACGGCTGCGTCGCCGGAGCGTCGCCGTATTCGTCGTGCCAGCGCCACCATTCGTAGGGCGGGCTCTGCGGGTACCCCTCCGGTGAGTCCTCCCAGTTCTCCTGGCGCCCAAGCGCGGTCATGTCGAGGAAGCTGAAGGTGTTTACATACACCTCGTCGCCGCGCCAGTTGGTGAAGTAGGTGCGGTATACGCGGTCGCCGTCGCGGATGAACGCATTCGTGCCGTGGTACTCGTCCACGCCGAAGTCTTTGTCGAAGTCGTCGGTGATTGTGTACCACGGGTGCTGCCAGCCCATCCGCGCCTTCACCCGCTCGATGTCGGGCTGTGCCGCGCGCGAGGCGTAGACGAATGTGGTGTTGCGCGCGTTGAGATGGGCAAGGTTGGGAACGTGGTCGGCCATCAAAGAGCAGCCGACGCAGGCGTGTTCGGGCCACCCGTGAACCTCGGGCTCGAGAAACGCTCGGTACAGGATCAGCTGACGGCGGCCGGCAAAGAGATCGAGCAGACTCGCCTTGCCGTCGGGCGCGTTGAACACGTACTCCTTGTCCACGGCCATCCATGGCGTGCGTCGGCGCTCGGCGGCAAGCGCATCCCGGGCCCGCATCAATTCCTTTTCCTTCACCAGCATTTTCTGGTAAGCGGTCTCCCAGTCCTGCGCCGACACGATCGGTGGCGTCTTCATCTTGCTTGTCTCCCTTCGATTTTCGGTATTCAGGTCAGCTTGTCGGAGCGCCCGGCTTCGAGCCGCGACCACTGGGCGGTGGGCCGTCCGTTGGTCCGCGTGTTGGAGCCGCCGTCAACTTGAAAATGTTGTGGCCAGTTGGGCGGCGAGTCCTCCCACGGCTCCTGGCGCCCGTACACGGTGAGGTCCATGAGTGCCAGGCTGTAGTCCATCGCCTCGACACCGCGGCGGGTGGTCCAGTAGGTCTCGAAGACGCGGTCGTCGTCACGCAGGTAGCTCACCAGGTGCATCAGGCCGATGCGGCGCCCGACCAGCAGGGTTTCGAGAGAATCTTGGGCCGAATACCACGGCATGTCCCAGCCCATGAAGTCGCGATAGCGGAAGCTCTCGTCGAAGGGACCCTGACAGAAGACCGCGTAGGTGATGTCGCGTGAATGAAGGTAGGACAGCTCCGCGACCTGGGTGGTGCACCAGGTGCAGCCCTCGCACTGCTCGGGCGCTGGGTGGCCGGCGTGCCACATGAAGTAGTAGGCGATCAGCTGTCGGCGACCCTCGAACACGTCCAGCAGCGACACCCGCCCGTGAGGACCGATCACCGCAGTGGTGGAATCCACCTCCACCATCGGCAGCCGCCGACGGGCCGCGGCAATGGCGTCACCTTCACGGATGTGCGCCTTCTCCCGGACCCGGATTGCATCCAGCTCGGACTGAAACGCGGCTCGGTCGACCACCCGAGGCATGCCAACGTCCCCGCTCATGACTGCTCGAGTGCGGTCTTGAGGTTCGAAAGCTTCCAGGGCCATCCGCCCGAGATCAGGCCCAGCACCGTGCTGCCCGGCTCGAAGTCGTCGTGGATGACGGTCAGCCTGACCTGGTCGCCTTCCGGCTCGATCTCGAACGACACCTTTGACCGCCTTTCGGCTGCGCAGGTGGCGACGGTCTGTTCGTCGAGTTGTTCGACGGCCGTTGCAAGTTCGGGAACGAATGTGTGGAACGTGAACGCGAGTCTGCGGTACGGGTCGGACTCGAGGATGACTTGCTCGGGGTGCTCGATTTTCAGGTTGTGGTCTTCCCAGGCGTACGTGGAGCCCTTCTTCCAATCGGACACCATCGCGTGGCCCATATACCGGTGGGAGAACGCTGGGTCGGTTATTGCCTGCCACAGCTTCTCCGGCGTGGTTCGGATGTAGGTGGTGTAGACGAATTCCCCACTGCTGCTCATTGATTCGGTCTCCAATGCTGTTTTCAAGTCCGCGAGCGTCTGTACCCGCGCACGGTCGTATTGAGTGATCCAACGGTCGGCGATGGCGTTGATCGGCTCGGCGTTGAGGTAATGCAGCTTTTCCCTGCCCCGCCATACGGTCGTGACCAGGTTGGCCGCTTCCAGCACCGCCAGATGCTTGCTGACCGACTGCCGCGCCATCGACAGGACCGCGCACAACTCCTGCAGGTTCTGTCCGTTTCGCGCGTTGAGGCTGTCGAGCAGCAGGCGTCGGCTCGGATCGGCCAACGCCTTGAACACCTCGTCCATCTCTGCCATATCCCTAAATATGCAGCTGACTGGCTGCATGTCGAACTATATGCACCCGCGGGGCTGCATGTCAACCGTTCGTCAGAACCGTCACGTGCCGTATTGGGTCAGTTCGATCTCAGCAGCGCCGAGCGCGGGGTGAACACGTCCCCTGTGACGCGACCCTTGCCGACGTAGACGGGTACAAACTCCCTCCGACTGAACTTCCACTCCCCGTCGATGCGGGCGATGTCGTCGTAGTAGATCCCCCACTGCTCGAGATTGATCTCCGCCCCGGTCTCACCGAATTCGGAGTCCGCTAAGCCGACCCCGCGCGTCAACTCGTGGATCGTCGTCGTTGCCGATGCCTGGTCGATGTCGGTGAGTGTGATGACTGACGAATGGGGTGTCGGGATCAGCAGGTCATATGAAGTAGTCGGCTCAGGAAATCCATGAAGGACTTAGCGCTCTCGAATCGCAGTCCTGCGGGGCTCTCCCACACCGCGTCGACAGCGAGCAACGTTTGACACTGCTGCCAGTCGGCACGTGTCACTGCGTCGGAGTACCGGTTGATGAGGTCCTGGATCGCGAGCCGATCCAGCCACTCGCGTAGTTCGGTTCCCGACGGTGTGGCCATCGCCAGAGCGTAGACAGACCGAGGTCGAGAAAATCCGATGTTTGGTGAACGGTGTGACAGGCTCGCATTGTGGAGCTGCCGCAGCCGGATCCGGACCTCCCGCACCTGGCCGACGTGGTGCCGTCGGTGCTTTCCGCAATGGGCGTTGCAGGTTTCGACGGCCCTATCCCCCTGCCCGACGGGGTCGCAGGCGCGTGTGTGCTGCTCATCGACGGGCTCGGCGCCGAACTGCTGGACACCTTCGCCGAAGATGCTCCCGCGCTGGCCGCGCTGCGCGGCCTGAGGCTGCAGGTCGGATTCCCGTCCACCACGGTGGCGGGACTGGCCGCGGTGGGCACCGGCTGCCGGTCGGGCGAGCACGGCATGGTCGGCCTCTCCTTCCGGCTGCCCGGCGCCGATGTGGTCAACGCGCTCGGTTGGCGACCGCACCCGTGGGGCCGCGACCTGCGTGACAAGCTCCCGCCGGAGCAGGTCCAACCCATGCAGACGACGTTCGAACGGGCCTCGAGGTCGGGAATCGCGGTCAGTGTCATATCCGGTGCGCAGTTCGCCGGGTCCGGGCTCACCCGCGCCGTGCTGCGTGGCGGTCGCTACGTGGGCGTGCGGGCCCTCGGGGACCTGGCCGCGTGCGTGCGGTCCGCGCTTGCCGACGGCGGGTTCTGCTACGGCTATCACTCCGAACTCGACCTGCTCGGGCACGCTTATGGCCCGGGTTCGACGGCGTGGCGGATGCAGCTGCGACAGGTCGACCGACTGGTGGAGTCCATCGTGGAGGGCCTGCCGCCCGGCGGGCTGCTCGCCGTGGTGGCCGACCACGGCATGGTCGCGGTAGATGATTCAGAGATCGTGGATATCGACGCCTGCGAGCCCCTGCTGGACGGCGTTGACGCCATCGGTGGTGAGCCGCGCGCCCGGCACGTCTACGTTGCCGACGGCGCCGAGGAGTCGGTGCTCGCGGCGTGGCGGGAAACGCTGGCGCAGCGGGCGTGGGTGGTGTCGCGTGACGAAGCGATCTCGGCGGGATGGTTCGGCGATCGGATCGGCGATGACGTGCGGTTTCGTATCGGCGACGTGGTTGCGGCTGCTCGTGGCTCCGCTGGTGTGATGCGGCGCACAGTGGAACCGCTGATGTCGTCGCTGATCGGCCAACACGGTTCGCTGACGACTGCCGAGCAGCAAGTCCCGCTGCTGCTCGCCCACGGTTGAGTGAAACACCGCCTCTAACAACTGATTTCGTTGCCCAACGGAGTGTCGGCATGTGCCGCTTGGCAATAACGATCGCCATCGCCGCATCGATGCTATGAAAGCGCCCGTGGCTAAGGCTTTGATAATGAGGCGATTAGCGAGATTTGCAGCGCGAGAACGGCCTCGAAACTGTGATGCCAGTCTCAATTTCCGCCCGAAAATGGGCCTCGGAGCGCACTTTTGCTGCCTCCGGGCCATTTTCGTGATTGTGCAACTACCGCAAAGCCCCTGCTTAGGAGTGTTGAATAGCTCCACAGCGCAATAGAATTCCGTGAACCAGGCAATAGCAACCGCGGATTGTGGTGGCCATCACAGATTTTGAACCCTATTCGCAACTTCTGTTAATGTCCGGCCGCATGTTTGCTACCGTAACGCTGTTGACGCTTGTGAGCTCGGCTTCAGGCACGCCGTACGTCTCCGGTGGGGATTCCCCCAGGGGCACGGACTGCTCGGGCCTGGTGTCGTGGGTGACCAATGCGGCAACTGGCCGGCCGATCTATGGCGATCGATTCAACACCGGCAATATCGAGAGGGCTCTGCTCGCCCGTGGCTTCCAGTACGGGTCGCAACCCGGTGCCCTCAACGTCGGCTGGAACGGCGGCCACACCGCGGCGACGCTGCCCGATGGAACCCCCGTCTCCTCCGGTGAAGGCGGTGGGGTGCACGTCGGTGGCGGTGGCGCCTACCAGAAGCAATTCAGCCACCACATGTTCCTCCCGATGCCGGTGGACGAGCCGATAGCGCCCGACGCACCTGAGGCACCCGTGGTCCTCATGGCAGGCGAGGTGCCGATGGCTCCGCCGCCGGCGCCGGATCCCCTGATGGCGCCGCCGCCTGCGCCGGAACCACCGATGGCGCCGCCGCCTGCGCCTGAGCCGCTCATGGCTCCGCCGCCCCCGCCCGCGGATCCGTTCGCGCCGCCACCCCCGCCGGAGGATCCGTTCGCGCCGCCGGCCTGACCCGGCACGGATCGGTAGCCGTTCACACCCTCGGCTAGCGTCTCGACCGTGATCGTGCTGCTGCCGCCGTCAGAGACCAAGCGCGTCGGCGGTGACCGGCCTGCTCTGTGCGTTGAGGCGCTGAGCTCGCCCGAGCTGGGGCCTTTGCGTGACACGCTGGTCGATGAACTCGTCGCGCTGGCAGGCGACCATTCGGCCTGCCGCAGCGCGCTGGGCATCTCCGCATCACAGCACGCCGAGATCGAGCGCAACGCCGCCCTGCGCACCGCTGCGACGCTGCCCGCGATGAGCCGCTACACCGGTGTGCTGTACGACGCGCTCGATATCGGATCGCTGCACGGTGCACCCGCGGCCCGAGCCCGAGCCCGGCTTGCGGTCGGCTCCGCGCTTTTCGGGCTGCTGCGCGCGGATGATCCGGTGCCGGCTTACCGGCTCTCCGCGACGTCGAGGCTGCCCGGCCAACCCTCGCTGGCTGCGCGATGGCGGCCAGTGCTCGAACCGGTGCTGGCGCAGATCGCGTCGACTGAACTGGTCGTCGACCTGCGATCGGGTTCCTACGCGGCGCTCGGACGGCTGCCCGGCGCGATCAAGGTCGAGGTGCTGGCCGAGCATTCCGACGGCCGGCGCACCATGGTGAGTCATTTCAACAAAGCGCACAAGGGTCGTCTCGCTCGCGCCCTGGCCACCACGAGGTCCGAGCCCGACGACGCCGCACAGATTGCAGCAGTCGCTCGGCGCGCAGGCATCCGGGTGGAACGCCTGGGCAACGCGCTGACGGTTGTCGTGCCTGCATGACGCAATCGGCTCACGTTCGGTCGGGCCGCGCCACACCGCTGGCGTCGACGACGAACGTGCCGATACCGGCTCCATCGAAGGTTCCGTTGGTGATCCACTCGATCAGCGCGGCCTTGATCGTGGAATGCGGGCCAGCCCACGGCCGATCGGGCGGACCGCCGTAGGGGATACCCGAGGCAGGACTACACCGAGGCGCGTTCGAGCAGCCTTCCCACATCATTGCGTGCGTCGCGCAGTCCAGCTGAACCAGCACCTTGTTCGTCATCGACGTCGGCAGCGCGTGGTAGATCGCAGGTGCGTTGCCGGTGCCGCCGGGTATGTCGGTGTCGTCGAGTCCCTGCATGACCAGCGTGGGTGGAATCAGTTGTGCCGCAACGTCGGTGTTCCACCCGTACGCGGAGAAGGTCGGCGAGCGCAGAACCCCCGCCGGATGGGCGGGATCTGTGCCGCCCCAGCTGCGACCGACGACATCGTGGTCCATCAACTGAGCCCACGCGTAGTCGGTGCCGCCCTCGACCCGGTGGCCTGCGCACACCGCGTCGCGCTCGGTATTCGGCATCCTGTCGCTGTCAACAACTTCCGACCGCTCGGTTAGTGACAGTGGAAATGTGACGAAGCCCCCCGCGGGTGGGGTCTCCTCCGTAGGTCCGCCGAAGATCGGCGACAGGAAAGCGACCCCGCTGATTCGCTGGACGATCTCGGGTAACTTCACGGCGTCCAGCGCCCCGTCCCACCCGCAGGGGGCCGAGCGAGTAACCGACCAACGCAACCTTGCCGTCGGTCGGCTGCGCCCGCGCGATTGCGTCCTCGATCACCTGCCGGATGTCTCGAACCCAGACATCGGTACGGGCGAAGCGAGCGGCGATGGTATGCGGGAGACGTTGCCCGCCAAGCGGGTTCGTGAGGATATCGGATCCCTGCTGGTCCAGTTGGAACACGGGATTGGGGGTGCTGTCGCATCCCTCCGCATACGGGCACGTTCCGTCATGGGGCCGCAGGCTCGCATTGGCGGGATCATCCAAGGCGGCCTCGAATGTGGTCGATCGGCCGTAGCCGAGCAGGCTCGGCGCGAACGTGTCGATTCCCGCCCACGCCAACGCTTCCTGCACGCTCAGCGTGCCCCCGCCGGGGGCCGGGTATCGCAGGTCGAACGCCACCGGACCGGTCACGATGCGGCCGTGGATCAAGACCGCGGCCCGGCTCGGTACGTCCTGGCACCTGACGGCGTACACGGGTCGGACGCGGTGGATCTCAAGGCTGGCTCGGCGTCCATCGAACTGCGGATCGGGCATCAGCCCCGGCGGTACCACGAAATACAGTCGATAGTCCTGTGTTTCGATGCCCGTCGGTGTCGTGTCACAGTCGGCGGCGTACGACCGGACACCGGCGGCGCCCGCCGACACGCCGATCAAGACCAGGCACAGACACCACGCGAGCGCCAGCCGAGCCATCACTGAACGCCCTTCCCCGGCAACGCTCGCACGAGCAACACCACGGTGTCGGCACCGGTGTGGCGGTCTTCCCAAATCCGCTGATAATCAGGAGATTCCGCCCATTCGCGAAACGCAGGCTCGTCGGGAACGGCCATCACCACGACCTTGTCTCTGTCCCACTCCCCTCTACCACCTGCGGCGCTTCATCGGCGGCCAGGACCGTCCCCGCATACCGCTGGAAGACGTCCATGAACGCCGCCTGGTACCGGTTGTAGGCGTCGCGATCGGTGAACTTCAGCGCAGCGATGGCGTAGACGGTCACGCGGCCACCGTAGCCGCACTTCCAGCGCCGCAAAGCGTAGCTAGCAAATCCGTCAGTGAATCAACATGATTCGGGCAACACCGGGTGTGGCCGAGCCGTGGGTTTTCCTGCGGATCATCTCGTGCAGAATGTTCGCACAACCAGTGCACGAAGTTGCATGACGGGAGCGACCTTGGTTACCAGCTCGGGGTATCTGACGCAACCTTCCCGATCCCGCGGCCGGCATCGAAAGCAGCCTCCCCCACGCCGGCTTCTCCTGCGCAGACGCCTGGCCTTCGGCGGATCGGCAGTCCTCCTCGCGGTGCTGGTGGTCTCCGTCGGCGTGTTGGTGGAGTGGGCCACCCACCAGCCGGTTTCGCTGCCGAACGCTCGTCCGTCGACGCCTGTCGCCCCAAGCCCATCACAGCCTGCCGGTGCACCGCTGCCCCCACCGGTCGCGGCGCCTGACCCTTTCGCGGTCGACGACATGGGGTTCGTCAACTCCGATGCGCGATGCGGCGGAACCCAGACGGCGATCGCAGTCGGCAGGACACCGGGGTCACTCGTGGTGATCTGCGGGGACCGCGACGGTCGGTACGGCTATCTGGGCCTTCGGCTCAGCGACGACGCGGTACTCAAGACGTCGGCCCACACCACGCCGACGCACGAGTTCATAGCGCAGAACGCGAGCGTCACCTACTCGATCTCACCCGCTGAGCTCCGGGTGACCGTCGGCGGTGCGGTGATCAAGCAGGAGCCGATGATCGACTACCGCGGCCCCGGAACCTAACGAGCCCTAGAATGTAGCGAGCGTCCTCATACGGAAGCTGGCTCGATTTGAACTCGGCCGCTAGGCCGAGGTACGGACAAGGCGAGGGATCTCCGTTGCGGGAGATCCCTCGTGGTTGTCGGTCGTAGCCTCAGGTTGTTCAGGCCAAGGAGGCGGTGATGTCCGACTATGCAACTCTACTGCGGGATCATGTGACGCTGACCTGTCGATCGGTGGATCGGATCTTTCTGCAGGCCTACGTGCCGAAACTGCAGTCGGTGGGCGGGGTGTGCCAGTTTCTGTACTGGCAGAAGGGATTCGGGATCCCGTCCTCGGCGGCGTTCGGGAAGATCGGCGACGCGTACGTCGCCGAGATCCACCGCTGGGCCAAGGCGCACGGGGTGCCGGTGCTTCGGTTCGTCAAGGGCGAGAACAAGGAAGCGATCGCCCGCCCGCTGATCGAGGCCGCCGAACGGGAGGGCGGCGACGGGAAGGTGGTGTTGATCGGGATCGCGCAGGAGAAGACCCCGGTGTGGCGGTCCTGGAAGGCCAAGGGCCAGGAGCACGTCCCGCATCCGCACATGGAGTGGGGCCGGCAGATGGCGTTCGTGAACCATTTCTACTTCTACCTGTGGGATCCGGAGTGGGGCGGCGCGTTCTGGAAGACCTGCGGCTACGCGCCGTGGCCGGTGTGGATCTGGCTCAACGGGCACACCTGGGCGCAGCGTCAATGCGGGCGGGTCGGGATCGGCTACACCGCGCTGGACAACGGGTTCCGCGACTGTGAGGACCCCGAGGGGTTACAGCGGATCTGCGACCGGCTCGGACCGGGCGCGGTGAAGAGCTTCTTCTGGCGGTGGCAACGCCGCCTGCCCTCCCCGCTGACCCGCGAGGACCTGCGCGCGGGCTGGGTCTACGAGCTGGCGTTTCGCCAGTTCGAGATCTCCGACACCCGGGTGTTCGACCGGCCAGCGGCCGGGCGGGCGTTCTTCGAGCAGCTCATCCGTGACCACCTCGACGTGGGCCGGCCGGAGTCGGTGACACTGATCTTCGACCGGCGGATCACCAGCAAAACCCCGGGCACGTTCCGCACCAAAGTGATCACAAAGGGGGTTGATCCGCAGGTCAGCTGCTACTACAAGTCCAGCCGGATCAAGCAGTACTTCAAGGAGCATCGGGCATTGCGCACCGAGACGGTGATCTGCGATACCCGCGACTTCGGCATCGGCCGGCGGGTGACCGCCGAGAACTGGAAGGCCCTGCGGGCGGTTGGCGAGGCCGCCAACCAGCGTCTGTGCGACGCGCAAGCCGCCGATGCCCGACCCGCTCCAGATGTGGTCACCTTCGCCGAGGTGACCCGGCCGTCCACCATCGATGGCCAGCACGCCCCCGGGCTGCGGTTCGGGGACCCCCGGGTGATGGCGGTGCTGGCCGCCGTCGTCGGGTTCACCCATGTGCTCGCCGGGTTCGACAACCCCACCCTTGTCCAACTCGTCACCGCCCAGCTCGACGGGCCCTACACCAGCCGTCACGCCACCTACGACCTGCGCCGTCTCAAACGCAAGGGCCTGATCGTTCGGCTGCCCGGACGAAACCGCTACCAGCTGACTCCACTTGGCCGACACGTCGCGGTCTTGTTCACCAAGGCCTA
>JAVRPG010000156.1:0-6718 GCA_032162325.1 Mycobacterium sp.
CGAGGACTTCTTCATCATCTCGGGCACACAGCAGGTGCTGGTCCAGGGAGACAACGGCCTGGAATGGCGTGACGCACATGCCGGCGACTACGTACGCATACCCGGACACATCCCCCACGCTCTCCGCAACGTCACGGATGAGCCGGTGGTCGACCTCATCATCACGACCGCGCGAATGGGACGGTTCTTTCAGGAGGTCGGCCGACCCGTCGACGGTTCGCTGGCGCCGCCCACTCCTGCCGAGCTCGCCCATTTCGTCGACGCCGCCGTCAGCTTCGGCTACATCCTGGGATCACGGGAAGAAAACGCGGCAGTCGGGATCACCGTGCCGGAGTTCTCGAGTTGAGGTGGCAATGCTTCGTCATATCGAGGCGGCGAGGTCAGACAGCG
The DNA here is from genome assembly GCA_032162325.1 of Mycobacterium sp. Lineage (GTDB taxonomy): Bacteria > Actinomycetota > Actinomycetes > Mycobacteriales > Mycobacteriaceae > Mycobacterium. The sequence goes on from JAVRPG010000156.1 coordinate 391, forward strand.
AGCACGAGACGGCCGGGGACCTTGTGGTCTTCGAGTCGTTGGTGCGCCTCTGCGGCCTTCGTCAGAGGTAGTTCCTCGATGGTGAGAGCGAGTTCACCGCCCTCGAACAGTGGCAGGACGTGCTCGGCGGCCGATCGTGCGCCGCCGGGTAGGTCTGGAGGTAAGCGGTGATGGTGAACCCGACCAGGTCCAGGCTGTTGGGCCACAGCAAGTCATCTGTCACGGGCGTGTCCGGGGTGTGGGCGGGGCGTGCCCCAGGAGCAGCGCGAGGCGCCTACAGGGGATGACCGTCGAAGCCTAGGCGAGAGTGACGCTGGCGTACCCGCCCAGGGTCGCCTGGGACGTGCTCACTAGAGGCTCGCCGACACGAAACCCTCGACGCCCTCGCAGATCTCGCGCACGGTGTCGGCAACCTCCCCGCCCGGCACGTACGGGGGCTGCGGCAGGCCCAGGTCGTCTGTCATGTCACCGCGGCCCCAAAGAACGTCGATCAGGCCGACCGCCGCATGAGAGGTGTCGATGGTGATCTGTCCCGGGCCCGCCGAAACCGGTGACGACCATTGCCTGCATGAGCTTCCGTCTTGATTCTCAACGAATGTCACATTGTCGGCCGGATAAGGCCAGGCGCCCCCGGCGATTCACTGGCGGTTTCGGCGTCGGCCTCGTCAGACTTCGTTGAATTGGTTGCGGCGGAGCGACTCTCAACCGAGCGGGGCCCATTCAGCGTTCAGCCGCTACCCCACTTCGTCATCGAGATCGACCACGATCCCTGATTGTCCGGCACCCTCGTATATGCATCGTCAGCGCGTCGATGAGCCGGGTGCCTCCCACCCGGCCACGTCGGATGTGGCCGCTCGCTCGGAGGGTCCATCCGAAATTCGCGTGACTCGTTGAGAGCGGCGAGCGTTGCTCGTGTTCATGCCACCCGCGGCCGCCCAAGAGCGATTTCCACGATCTCTACGAGGTCGACCAAGAGATGCCGTGCACGGCGCCGTGATGTTCGGCACTCGCTATACCCGAGCCCAGATTGATGGAAGATACTAGACAGTATGAAATTATTCTGATGCGTTTATACGTTAAGGGTTTGTCGACGAGGTGCGTCGAGGATGGGGTGTGAGCATGAATAAGCGTGTTGCGCTGGTTACCGGAGCCAACGGCGGCATCGGTCGCGCGATCGTAGACCGGCTAAGGCAGGACGGAATGAAGGTCGTCACGCTCGACGTGAAGGGTGATGCCGATCTGCGAGTGGACATCGCACGTGACCAGCTTCCGGCCGATGCGTTCGCAAACATCGATGTGTGTGTGAGCAACGCCGCGATTGTCGACACAATCGCCCCCGCCCACACGATGTCCATCGAGAAATGGCAACAAGACATCGACGTCAATCTGACCGGCGCATTCCGTGTGATCCAGGCCTGCCTGCCGGGTATGCGGGCACGCCGGTACGGACGGATCGTCGCGATGTCGAGTTTGGCCGGCCGGACCGGTCTGTCCGGACAGATCGCCTACGCGGCGTCCAAAGGGGGGCTACAAAGCGCGGTCAAGACCGTCGCCGCTGAGAACGCGGCCTTCGGTATCACAGCCAACTCTGTACTACCCGGCTTGGTGTTGACGCCTGCCGTGCAGGCACTTCCCGCGTCAGTGCGCGACCGCTGGATCGCCGCGGCACCCATCAAGCGGCCGTGTATGCCAGAGGAAGTCGCCGGCCTCATCGCATTCCTCGCAGGTGAGAGCACTGCCAGCATCACCGGCCAGGAAATCGCCATCGACGGCGGGCTCAGCCTGCCCAGGCTGACGTTCGGCAGCGATCGCGACGAGGACGGCCGATGACCGCAACCCGCAACACAGACCCTGTCGTGGCCGAGCGCTCGGCGCTCGATCCCGAAACGGCGCGGTGTGCCGTAGATGCCGCCGACCTGCGAGCTCTGCTCATGATGGTGTATCACCACACGGGCGATTCGTACTGGCTCACGGAGCGTTTTCGGCCGGCACGAGACGTTAGGTTGATCGCGCCCGAAGACGCGGGCCTACCCGGCGAAGTGCAGCGCGAGATCCGCGACGCCGCAACCGATGTCTTGTGCCGCGTAGACCCACCGGCGGTCAGCAAGCCGGACGACGCGCTATTTCTGCGAATGATGAGCTTTGCGTTAAACGAAGACGTTCCTGCTGAGTACGTGCCGATGATGCGCGAGCAGATGGGGTTTTGCTCGTTGTTGGCTCCCGCCGAGTCCCCGAGGAGGGCCCAGGACACCGCACTTCCCGTCCTCGTGGTGGGCGCGGGCGAGAGCGGGATCGCGCTCGGAGCCGTCTTGAGCGATCTCGGTATCGAATACCAGATCATCGAACGCGCTGAATCCAGCGGTGGCACGTGGCGTGACAACATCTACCCCGGCTGTGCCGTCGACACCCCGAATCACGCCTACTCCTACTCATTTGGGCCGCATTACGGGTGGACGCGCTTCTTCTCTGCGCGTGCCGAGATTGAGGATTATCTTCACACGTGCAGCACCGCCTTCGGCGTAGAGGGCAAGATCAGCTTCGGCACCCGCTGTGTGTCGGCCACCTGGGACGACCGCTCGGACATATGGCAGGTCATTGTTGAGAGCCGCGGTCAGCGGCGCTTGGTGCAGTGTCGGTTTCTGGTGAGCGCAATCGGACCGTACGGAGAGCCCGTCATTCCCGCCATCAGGGGAATCGACACCTTCGTGGGCGACGCATTTCATTCGTCGCACTGGCCTGCGAATCTGAGCGTGTCAGGACGGTCCGTGTCGATCATCGGAACCGGCGCCTCGTGCATGCAGATCGCGCCAACTATTGCCGACGATGTGACTCGACTAACCGTTTTTCAACGCACGCCTCAGTGGGTGCGGCCCATTCCGCGGTTCCACGATCGCATCGACAAGCATGTCCAGACGTTGCTGCAGAGTGAGCACTACTACGCGGCGTGGTACCGGTTCATTATGCAGTGGCGCTATGGAGATGGCCTGTTGCCGACGTTGCGCAAGGATCCCGCCTGGCCCCACCCTGAGCGCTCCGTGAACAAAGCCAACGATCGCCACCGCCAACAGATGACCGAGCACATACGTGCAGTACTGGGCGCTCGCCCCGATCTTCTCGCCAAGTGTGTGCCCAGCTATCCGCCATACGGTAAGAGAATTCTGCTCGACAACGGGTGGTATGAAACTCTGCTCAAACCGAACGTGGACCTGGTTACCGACACAATCGAGACCATCGAACCCGGAGGGGTCCGCCTCGGCGACGGCTCACTCATCGACTCTGACATCATCGTATTCGCGACCGGATTTGACGTGTCCCGCAGCGCGTCGAGGCTCAATGTGCGCGGTCGCGGCGGGATAGGTCTCGACGACCGGTGGGCGCATGGCATTGGCGCATACCTCGGCATGGTCGTTCCCGGATTCCCCAACCTGTTCATCATGCAAGGCCCCACCACCGGGCTCGCGCACGGCGGTAGCCTGATCCTCACCTCGGAAATGCAGGCCCGCTACATTGGGATCGGCGTCCGGCAGGCGCTCGACTCGGGCATCACGTCCATTGACCCCAAAGATGACGTCTATCAGCGGTACATCGATCGAGTCGACGACGAACACGAACGTCTGGTCTGGACTCACCCCGGGATGACGCCGTTCTACCGCAACGCCTTTGGCAAGATCCGCACTGTCCTACCATGGCGAATGGTCGACTACTTCCACATGACGCGCACCCCCGACTTCAATGATTTTGAAATCACCTATGCCGACCAGTGCGACGAAGACGGGGGCGAGGAATGCGCGTAAGTACGTGACGGCGCTGCGGTAGAAAACTACCCTTCGCCAAGAGCTGTCACCGTAATCGGCCCGATCTTGACCCGCGACATACACCCGCACTGAATCGAGCCGGCACCTGAACCGTATTTCCATCGCGACCAGGCGCCGAGAATCCGAGGTCAGATCCGGAGACGGCAACCCCGCGCCGAGCCAACACGTTGATGGCCGAGGTAGTCTCGACAAACTAGGATCATGACGTATCCGCTGGCCGGCGGGATAGTGTCGACGGCGTCGCGAACACCCACGGGGTTACTGTCAGTAGCCAGGCAGGGTAATAATCGCCTTCTACGAGGAGACGCTCATGGCGCCATCGCGACGGACGGAAGACAGGGGTTCCGTCAAAGCTGACGTCGCCTCGTTCAAGCGCCAACAGATCCTTGACGTGGCTGTCAAGCTGTTCCTACAAAACGGCTATCACGGCACCTCGGTCGACGCGATCGCTTCGGCCCTCGGCGTGTCGAAACAGTTTGTCTATTACCAGTTCAAGGACAAAGCCGCGATCCTGAACGCATTGTGCACCACCGGCGCCGAGCTGACACTGTCGGCAATCGTCGATGCCGACGACCCGACCAACTCGGCGACCGAATGCATCGCTAGGTTCGCCCGCCGACTTACCGAGATCGTCATCGATCACGGCCACTATCTTGCTGTTTACGCCAGTGAAGTTACCTCGCTCAACGACAACGACCGCAAACGCATACTCGGAATCCGAGCCGACATTGACCGGCGCGTAAGCGAACTGATCTGCCGCGGCATCACCACCGAGCAGTTCACCGCCGAAGATCCTCTCACCGCCGCACGCGCGATCACCGGCATGATTTCCTACATGTGGACCTGGGCCCACACCACTGACCCGGCCGAGCGCGAACGGCTGGTGGCCGACATGACTCGAATCGCCTTGCGGTCACTCGATGCGACCCACCGCCGCGATCAGATCTAAAACACACGAACAGCGACGACCCCGCCTCACACACCTACGTGCGCATGAAGGCCAACCGATGCCGAACCATCGGCATGGATTCCCAAAGCCACCACCTCCCCGATACTGCCAGCACCACGGACGCGGTCGCGCTCGTGAGCGAGCTCGCGAACGACGACACCATGGACGGCATCCTGGTTCAGCACCCGATGCCACCCCAGGTCGACGAACGGCAGGTGTTCGAAGCGATCACCCCAACGAAGGATGTCGACGGCGTCACTGCCACGTCGTTCGCGGCGATGGCTTTGGACGAAAAGGGATTCAAGTCCTGCACCCCGGGCGGCATCATGTATCTACTCGATGCTTACGACGTGTGCACCGCCGGGCAACGCGCCATGGTGATCGGCCACAGCCGCATTCTGGGCAACCGACATTGGCCAACCGGTTTTTGTTGATGTGGCGGTGGGTGACGTAGATCGAGCGTCCGGAGGCTCGGGTGATGGGTGCGGATCCGGCGTAGGCCTTCAGCGCTCGCGCGTCGGCGAATCGGGCGCGGTCATCGCCGATTTCGGCGAGCACCCGGGCGCCGGTCGAGTCCGCCAGGCTGGGGCTGGTGACGATTGCGTAGTCGGGATGGGTCTGGAACAACTCCGCGGATGCCCGGCCGAGCTCGGTCGCGGCCACGCAGGCGGTGTCGAGCGCCGCGAGCAGCGCCATCGTGTTCTTGCCCATTGCGGTCTCGACCAGATGTGGTTGGCGCAGTTGTGGTTTGCGCAATCCGGCTTTGATCTCCGCGGCGGTCTGATCGATGCCGCGGGTGCGGCCGGCGCGGCGTAACGCCGCGGCGATCCGGCTCACCGAGAGTTTGGCGGCCGCAGCCGGTGTGGGAGCGATCCCCAAGACGGCGCGGGCCTCCGGGCTGGCGATACTCAACACAAACCGGTTGGCGAACGCCTGCGCACCACCGGGGTGGGATTCTCCTTCGGCTTCGCCGTCGACGGCCGGGTCCGCGACGCCGCCGAAACCCTCACCGAGGTGGGTGTTCTGCACGAACACACTGAGACTCACGACTGGTCTGACTGGGCTCTGGGCGTCGCGGGCGCGCCGCGAAGCCGCCCGACACCGGCACACGCGGACTGGGCAGCCGACGCGTAATGGTAGCCCCATATGTCGGACCCTCGGAGGCTGAAAATGAGGTCTGGGGTCGAGGAGAACTCAACTCATGATTGTGAGGTCTGTGGCGGAGTCCACCGTACGGGCAAGCGTTTGATCCCGTGCAGGAACGCCGACAGCAGCCTCGCTGGTTCCTCGGTGACTACGATGTCGGGAGCCTGACGGTGCACTTCCCGGAAGGCTGCGTTGATCTCGCGACGTGCGAGATTGGCGCCAAGGCAGAAATGAACTCCGCCAGCGCCGTAGCCCACGTGGGGATTCGGGTCCCGCGCTACGTCGAACATCCATGAATCTGCGAAGATGGACTCATCACGGTTGGCCGAGGCGTACCACATCGTGACCTTGTCTCCAGCGGCCATTTTAGTGCCGCGGAGTTCCACGTCGGTGGTGAGCGTACGGCGCATGTAGACGA
>JAVRPG010000157.1:0-2660 GCA_032162325.1 Mycobacterium sp.
GGAGCGGCGGCCGTCATCCTGATCCTGTTCCTGATTCCCAAGCGGCACGCCAGCTTCAGTGACGTCTTCGCCACGACGGTCAACAACACGGGCATGTTCAACGGCGACAAAGGCTTTGGCTGGCTGATCTTCGTGCTGCCGATCGCCGCGATCCTGACGCAGTACACGATCACGGGCTACGACGCGTCGGCGCACCTCTCCGAGGAGACCAAGAGCGCGGCGGACGGCGCGGCGAAGGGCATCTGGCGCTCGATCTTCTACTCCGCCATCGGTGGCTGGATCCTGCTGCTGTCGTTCCTGTTCGCGGTCCAGGACGTGGACGCGGTGACAAAGGGCGGCGGCCTCGTGCAGGTGATCTTCGCGCAGGCGATGGATTCGCAGTGGGTCGCCATCGTGCTGCTGATCTCGAGCGCGGGCCAGTTCTTCTGCACCACGGCCTGCCAGACGAGCGCGTCGCGGATGCTGTTCGCGTTCAGCCGCGACCGCGCAGTGCCCGGCCACCAGCTGTGGTCGAAGTTGACTTCCAACAGGATCCCCGCCAACGGCGTCATGATTACTGCGGTGCTAGCCGCCGTCATCACATTGCCTGCGCTCGTGGAGGTCGACATCAACGGCGCGCCGGCGCCGATCGCCTTCTACGCGGTGGTGTCCATCGGTGTCGTCGGCTTGTACCTCTGCTTCGCCGTGCCGATCTACCTGCGCTGGCGGATGGGCGACTCGTTCAAGGTGGGCAGCTGGAACCTGCGCGGCCATTACAAGTGGATGGCCCCCGTCGCGCTGATCGAGATCGCAGTCACCTCGCTCATCGCGCTGTTCCCGACGTCGATCGGCGGCGTGCCGTTCGGCGGGAGCTTCGAGTGGAAGTTCGTGAACTACACCCCGCTGCTCGTCGGTGGCGTGTTGATCCTGCTGTACGTCTACTGGCACGTGTCGGTGAAGAAGTGGTTCAAGGGGCCGATCAAGCAGGTCGACGAAACCGGCGAACAGCTGGAAGGCGTTTCCTAGCCGGTCACCGGCCGCCACGACCGCCGGAGCCACTAACCCGGTAGGGTCAAATGGGTGTGCGGAGCCGCCGGCGAGGTGCGTCTCGACGGCCAAACACCTGACATCGGAGCTGTCTCGGCCATGGCCGAGGCGATGGCAGCCCGGGGTCCGGATGCCGCCGGCGTGTGGTCGCAGGGCCGCGTCGCGCTTGGCCATCGCCGCCTGAGGATCATCGACCTGTCCGAGGCGGGCGCACAGCCGATGGTCGACTCGGAGCTGGGACTGGCCGTCTGCTGGAACGGCTGCATCTACAACTACAAGCAGCTGCGGCGTGAACTGAGCGAGCTCGGCTACCGGTTCTTCTCGCACAGCGACACCGAGGTCCTGCTGAAGGCCTACCACCATTGGGGTGACCGCTTCGTCGACCGCCTCTACGGCATGTTCGCGTTCGCGATCGTCGAGCGTGACAGCGGCCGGGTGCTGCTCGGCCGCGATCGGCTCGGCATCAAACCCCTCTACCTGACCGAGGACGCGCACCGGATCCGGTTCGCGTCGTCGCTGCCCGCGCTGCTCGCAGGCGGCGACGTCGACACCCGCATCGACCCCGTCGCCCTCCACCACTATCTGTCCTTCCACTCCGTGGTCCCGCCACCGCGCACGATTCTGTGCGGTGTGACGAAGGTGCCGCCCGCGTCGCTCGTGGCGATCGAGCCCGACGGGCGCCGGACCACGACGACGTATTGGGAACCCGACTTCACCCGGCGCGAGGAGCGTGCCGGCTGGACCGAACGTGATTGGGAGGATGCGGTTCTCGCGTCGCTGCGCCTGGCGGTGGAGCGACGCCTGGTGGCCGACGTGCCCGTCGGGTGCCTGCTGTCGGGCGGAGTCGACTCCAGCCTGATCGTCGGGCTGCTCGCCGAGGCGGGCCAACACGGCCTGGCGACGTTCTCGATCGGGTTCGAGTCGGTCGGCGGCGTGGCGGGCGACGAGTTCCGCTACTCCGACATCATCGCCGAACGCTTCGACACCGACCACCACCAGATCCGCATCGGCACCGATCGCATGCTGCCCGCGCTCGATGGCGCGATCGGCGCCATGAGCGAACCGATGGTCAGCCACGACTGCGTCGCCTTCTACCTGCTCAGCCAGGAAGTGGCCAAGCATGTCAAGGTCGTGCAGTCCGGGCAGGGCGCCGACGAGGTGTTCGCCGGATACCACTGGTATCCCCCGATGGGTGAGCCCGACGCCGCCTCCGTCGAGGGCTCGGTGGCCAGCTATCGAAAGGCCTTCTTCGACCGCAACCAGTCCGCCTACGAGGCGCTCGTCTCCCCCGCGCTGGCCACCGCAGACGACCCCAGCGAACGGTTCGTCACCGAGCACTTCGCCCACGCAGGCGCCGCGACCGGTGTCGACCGAGCGCTGCGGCTCGACACCACCGTGATGCTGGTGGACGACCCGGTCAAGCGCGTCGACAACATGACGATGGCGTGGGGCCTCGAGGGCAGGGTGCCGTTCCTCGACCACGAGCTGGTCGAGCTGGCCGCCACGTGCCCGCCCGCGCTGAAGACCGCCCATCAGGGCAAGGGGGTGCTCAAGGAGGCCGCACGCAGGGTGATCCCGGCAGATGTCATCGACCGCCCTAAGGGCTACTTCCCGGTGCCCGCGCTGACCCACCT
>JAVRPG010000158.1:0-3641 GCA_032162325.1 Mycobacterium sp.
GTGGGCTGGACGTATTCGCTGTCCCGGTTATCCAGCGGAGCGTTGCCGTTCATCCTCATCCCAGTGCTCGACAGCTACGGCGCCGCAGCGATGTTCACGGTAGTTGTTGCCGCGCTTACGGCCACGATGGCCGTGATCGCACTGATGGCACCGCGCACCACAGGGCGCAACCTCGAAGAGATCAACCCCATCTGATCCGGGTCCATTACCCGGCCGGGCATCACCCTGCCTAGGCATGTCAACGGAATTGAACGCTGAGCTCAGGGCCGGGCGATCGGTCTCCAGTGCGAGTGCGCGACGATGGAATCGCTTAACTCCAGCGCCGTCGTCACTGCCGGGTCCGGCGGGTGTCGAGATGCGCGGGCCCCAAGGTGGCGGTCTGGTCAGCGAGCACGACACCGAATTCTGTTACCGCGTCGTCGATGTCGCCAATTTCGGCTCCGCGGTTGCGTGATCACTGCGGGTGCTCATGGTGCCTGGATGGTTGATGCCCAGTATGCGTATGCGGTCGGCCAGTAGGTCCCTCAGCTTCTATCCCCGCCGCCATCAGCTGTGAACGTTCTCAGCCGCGCTCAGCGACGCCACATGTTTGCGGCGCACTGTGGAGACAACAGCCCATCCGGCTGCGCTACGAAAAGGGGACCCGCGATGACGCGGTACCGGACTCACAACATCTTGGCCGATGTGGCGGCCGCACAGCGCACGACGGCAGCCGCAGATCCGTCCACACGTCGATGTGGGCGCGCCGGCGTCGCACCGCGCGTGCCTGCGTCAGGAGCACGTGCCGACCACGTGTCCACCGAGACGACGGCGCGACTTGGTGTAGGGGGCGTCAAGAAGGTTGCCGCACAAGGCGTCACGCACGCCACAGCGGCAGAATGCCCCGCGCAATTTCGACTCGAATTCGACGACGGGTCGGCTCTGGCCGTTCATGGTCGGGGGCTGATCGGACGTGAGCCAGCTGCGGGCGCCGGTAAGCTTGTCGCGCATCTGGTCGCCCTCGCCGATGACACCTATTCGATGTCGAGGACCCATCTCGAATTCGGCGTGGACGAAAACGGGCTGTGGGTCCGAGATTGCGCCTCCACCAACGGTTCTGAGCTTGAGGTCAACGGGTGTTGCACCCCACTGGAGCCCGGACTACCAGTCCCAGCGCCAGCGGGATGCACGATCCACATGGGTGCGCGCCAAGTGAAGGTGCGAACGATAACGAACCGCTGGGCGATCGGTGCCGCGACAATCGCCTGGGGTGCGGCCACCCACGTCGGCGCAGTGCGCAAAAGCAATCAGGACGCCTACGGCAGCGCACCGCCAGTTTTCGTAGTGGCAGATGGTGTGGGCGGGCACGTCGCCGGTGATGTCGCGGCCCGCGAAGCCGTCAAGGCACTGCTGCCGCTGGCCGGTCACCCGCAGGTGACCGCCGAGATGCTGAAGGCCTGTCTGGCAGACGCTCGGGCGCGGATCAGTCGGATCCCGGTCAACCATGGGCGGCCACCGGGAACCACCCTCAGTGGTGTGATCACGACTCAAGTCGACCACGTGCCGTCCTGGATGGTAGTCAATATCGGCGACTCGCGGACTTACCGCCTGGATTCGGACGGACTGCGGCAGCTCAGCATCGATCATTCCGTTGTGCAGCAGCTGGTCGATACGGGCGTGATCACTGCGTCTTCGGCGTGGTCTCATCCGGCCCGCAATCTGCTGACCCGGGCGCTGATCGCAGAAATCGAGCATCCGGCCGACGTGTGGCTGCTGCCGATAATCGCCGGTGACCGAATTCTTGTGTGCTCCGACGGCCTGACCAGGGAGGTCGACGACGGGTTAATCGCCAGGGTGTTGCGGGCGATCCCGGATCCGCAGGCGGCCGCGAACGAACTGGTCAACGCTGCGGTCGACGCGGGCGGCCACGACAACGTGACCGCGGTGGTGATTGACGCGGCCGTGGTCGACGTGGTCCCCCAGGAGCGCGGTTAAACGGGTGAACGACGGCCCGGCAGTGGCGAATGCCAGCAGGTTAAGACACCGGCAGCAGCAGTGGCGCCGCCTCGCCGACAGCAGCACCACCATCTCCGTTGCCGCGCATCCGGCGGCTCAAAGACCGAACTGGCACGTAACTTCCTCGGCCCCTGTTCGAGCATTTAACGCACTGCTGCTCCAGAGCCCAGCCATGGGCGCCCTGCCGACGCTGCGGGCCGCCATCGCCGAAGAACTGACGGCGTCGCCTACCCCTTCTAGGCATCTGGGCGCGGAACTGCTAGCCGCTTCACCACTGAGCCGGGGAGCCAGGCGGCAGTTGCTGTCGACGGGTTCGTCGATCCGCGGCGACGGTCTGACAAATCGACGTCCTCAGTCTCAGCGGAATCACAGCGCTAACGCATGCCGAAACCTCCGACGCCACAGCCGAACCGAAGCCGCAACACCCACCTCCGCAACGACTCCGCACCAACCCCGACTTTCGGGCCGATCGCCCGACAGGCGGCATACACCGACCGGTACTCATCGAGGTGATCGAGCACCATTCTCACCGCACGCTCACGCTGCTCGACCGAGTAACGCTTCGACATAATCTGCATCCTTCTCAAAGAAAGGAAGCGGCATCAAACCCGAGACGGTTCATACTCCGCTGTGCCATCCGGCCAGGGGGCGCATGCGCACCAAGTTTAGGGCAGGACAACACTTTTCAGATAGCCATACCGCGGACTGTAGCCCCGCATTCGGAAGGCATAACCATCTCGCCGAAGAACAACGCTCCGATGATCATCGACCGGGCCAGGGTTGCTCAGCGACGACTGGGCGCCCAGCAGGACGCCCAAGAAGCTGCCGAGTGCGATCTCGAATAGGTTGAGAAACGAGCCGAGACCGATCAGCACGACCAACCTGCGGCCCCAGCCGGACACGGGCAGCCGGTCAACCGCGTCGCGCTGGAGCCGGGGGTGCGGAATGCCGAACGGGTCATTTCAGGCGGCGGCCGGCGGGGTTGCTGGCGAAGAAATAGATGTGACCGCGGCTCGGGCGAAGGTGTATGCAGGTGCCGCGTTCGGGTGCGCTGCGCCAATCGACGCGCGCGACGATGGGTTTGTCGGAGGTGGGGTTATCGGCGCCGGCAACCAGGCGGCCGTAGATGAAGGCGTCGGAGCCAAGGTCTTCGACGACTTCGACCTCGATCTCGACGCCGAGGCCGTCGACCTCGAAGTGCTCGGGGCGGATGCCGACGACCACTTCGGCTGCGGTGTCTGCGACCTCGCGCGGGATCGGGATGATCCAATCGCCGAGTGAGACCGATTGGTTGAGAATCGGCAGGGTAAACAGGTTCATCGCGGGTGAACCCATGAAACCGGCTACGAAGACATTAACGGGGTCGCGGTACAGCTCGCGTGGAGCCGCGCATTGTTGTAGGACACCGTCGCGCAGGACGGCGACGCGGTCGCCCATGGTCATGGCTTCGACTTGGTCGTGGGTGACGTAGACGGTGGTGGTGCCGAGTTGGCTCTGCAGCGAGGCGATTTGGGTGCGGGTCTGTACCCGCAGTTTCGCGTCGAGGTTGGACAAGGGCTCGTCCATCAGGAACACCTGTGGGCGACGCACGATGGCCCGGCCCATTGCCACGCGCTGACGCTCTCCACCGGACAGGTCCTTGGGTC
>JAVRPG010000159.1:0-3067 GCA_032162325.1 Mycobacterium sp.
GAGCAGGATCCGGTGGCCAGGGTGTGCGACCTCGGCACCGTGATCGACGTGCTGCGCGGCAAGCTGGAGTTCGAATCCGGCGAGGAGGGCCGCGAACAGGCCGTGCTCGAGCACCTGCTGCGGCGAGCCACCGCGGACACCGCGCAGCGGCTGCTCGGCGGCATCGACGTCGGACCGCTGGTGACCGCCATCGAGAACGGTTCGGCGGTCACCACGGGTGAGCGGGTGTCGGCGAGGGCCGTGCTGGACGCGGTGCCGGAGGTGCCCGCGATCGCGCAGGTTCAACAGCGTCTCGGCGCGCAGTCCGACGGCCAACGCGCCGCCGCCGTCGAATTGGCACTGGAGGCGCTGTATCTGGCCAAGCGGATCGACAAGGTAACCGGCGAAGGCGAAACCGTCTATGGCTAGCCGCGCGACGATCAAGCAGCGAGGGACGAGCTGCGTTGAGGAGTGTGGCCATGAGCTCTAGACACGGGCACTCGTCGCGATACTCGGCCTACACCGGCGGGCCCGACCCGCTGGCGCCGCCCGTCGATCTGCGCGAGGCGCTGGAGCAGATCGGCCAGGACGTGATGGAGGGCAGCTCGCCGCGGCGGGCGCTGTCCGAGCTGATGCGCCGCGGCACCCAGAACATGCGGGGCGCCGACAAGCTGGCCGCCGAGGCGAACCGTCGGCGCCGGGAACTGTTGCAGCGCAACAACCTCGACGGCACGTTGCAGGAGGTCAAGAAGCTGCTCGACGAGGCCGTCTTGGCCGAGCGCAAGGAGCTGGCCCGTGCGTTGGACGACGACGCCCGGTTCAACGAGATGCGGATCGAGTCGCTGCCGCCGTCGCCGGCCAAGGCCGTGCAGGAGCTGTCGGACTACGACTGGCGCAGCGCCGAGGCACGCGAAAAGTACGAGCAGATCAAGGATCTGCTCGGCCGTGAGATGCTGGATCAGCGCTTCGCCGGGATGAAGCAGGCGCTGGAGAACGCCACCGACGAGGACCGTCAGCGTGTCAACGAAATGCTCGACGATCTGAATGACTTGCTGGACAAACATTCTCGCGGCGAGGACAGCCAGCAAGACTTCGATGATTTCATGGCCAAGCACGGCGAGTTCTTCCCGGAGAACCCGCGCAACGTCGACGAGCTTCTCGACTCGTTGGCCCAGCGCGCGGCGGCCGCGCAGCGGTTCCGCAACAGCCTTTCGGCCGATCAGCGCGCCGAGCTGGATGCGTTGGCGCAGCAGGCGTTCGGCTCGCCGTCGCTGATGAACGCGCTGAACCGGCTCGACGGGCACCTGCAGGCGGCGCGGCCGGGTGAAGACTGGACGGGCTCGTCGCGGTTCTCGGGCGATAACCCGATGGGGATGGGCCAGGGCACGCAGGCACTCGCCGACATCGCCGAGCTGGAGCAGCTGGCCGAGGCGCTGTCCCAGAGCTACGCCGGTGCCACGATGGAGGACGTCGACCTCGAGATGCTGGCCCGCCAGTTGGGCGAGGACGCGGCCGTCGACGCCCAGACGCTGGCGGAACTGGAGCGGGCTCTGGTCAACCAGGGCTTCCTGGATCGCGGCTCCGACGGGCAGTGGCGGCTGTCCCCGAAGGGGATGCGCCAGCTGGGTCAGACCGCGTTGCGGGATGTGGCGCAACAGCTTTCGGGCCGGCACGGTGAACGCGACACCCGCCGTGCAGGGGCGGCCGGCGAGCTGACCGGCGCGACGCGGCCGTGGCAGTTCGGCGACACCGAGCCGTGGAACGTCACCAGGACGCTGACCAACACGGTGCTGCGGCAGGCGGGTACCGGTGTGGCGGAGCTACCCATGAAGATCACCGTCGACGACGTCGAGATCTCCGAGACCGAGACCCGCACCCAGGCCGCGGTGGCGCTGCTGGTGGACACGTCGTTCTCTATGGTGATGGAGAACCGGTGGCTGCCGATGAAGCGCACGGCGCTGGCCCTCAATCACCTCGTCAGCACCCGGTTCCGCTCGGATGCGTTGCAGATCATCGCCTTCGGCCGCTACGCCCGCACGGTGACCGCCGCAGAACTGACCGGGCTGGAGGGGGTCTATGAGCAGGGCACCAACCTGCACCACGCTCTGGCGCTGGCCGGACGCCATCTGCGCCGTCATCCCAGCGCGCAACCGGTGGTGCTCGTCGTCACCGACGGTGAGCCGACGGCGCACCTGGAGGACGTCGACGGCGAAGGCACGTCGGTCTTCTTCGACTACCCGCCGCACCCGCGGACCATCGCCCACACGGTCAAGGGATTCGACGACGTTGCACGGCTGGGCGCGCAGGTGACGATTTTCCGGCTTGGCACCGACCCCGGCCTGGCGCGATTCATCGACCAGGTCGCCCGACGGGTAGAGGGTCGCGTGGTGGTGCCCGATCTGGACGGCTTGGGCGCCGCGGTGGTCGGCGACTACCTGCGCTCGCGGCGACGGCGCTAGACGGCCTTGCGCTTCTTCCGCTTGACGCCGACGCTGCCCCACAGCGAAAAGCCGCGGATTCGCACACACGGCGCTCCCGGAGAACCTTCGCCATTGACGCTCTGGTCGAACGTGCCCATCACGCCGACTCCGCGCAGGTCGACGTTCACCTCGGGCGGCACCAGGATGGTCTGGCCGCCCATGATCGAGTACGAGTGAATCTCGACCTCCGGTGACGTGAAGTCGGCGTACCGCAAATCCACCACGCCGCCGCCCCACAGGGCAAAGGTCGTCATCCGCTTCGGCACGTTCCAGCGGCCGCGGCGCTCGAAGCCGCTCATGATGGCCAACAGCAGTGTCGATGGCGCTGGCCTGCAGGGACCGCCGTTGCGTGCCCTGGTGACGGAGCCGGGCAGGTCGGCGCTGATCCGGTCGAGTTCGTCGTACGTCTGCGCGGCATACGCCCTGGTCAGGCGGTCCTCGTATTCGCTCATCGGCAGCTGGCCCTGGGCAGCGGCGTCGGCGAGCAACTGCGCCACCTGGATCCGATCGGTGTCAGCAGCACGCATCGAACTGTTCCGCGACGCTGGAGTGCTCATCAACGTCGAGCCTACGACGAACGGGGGCACATGCAACCGCGTTGGCCAAAC
>JAVRPG010000160.1:0-6870 GCA_032162325.1 Mycobacterium sp.
GCGGTGTACTACGCGCTGTTCGACACCGCGATCAACGCGTGGATCAACACCAGCTGCGGGATCGACCCGCTGACGGTGTCGTGGCTCGGGGTGGTCGCCGAGTCGGGCTGCAAGTACTTGTCCGAGCTGAAGTTTCCCGACCCCCTGGTCGTCGGATTGGCCGTGACCCGGTTGGGCAACAGCAGCGTCACCTATCGGCTGGCCATCTTCGAGGAGCCCGTCGACGCCGTTGCCGCGGTCGGTCATTGGGTGCATGTGTACGTCGACCGCACCAGCCGCAGGCCCGTGCCGATTCCAGGCGCCATCCGCGCGCTGCTGGAAAAGGCGCGCGTGGAGTAGTCGATATGCTCGGCCAATGCCGCTCGTGAGCAAGACCGTCGAGGTTGCGGCCTCCGCTGAATCGATCATGGCGATCGTCGCCGACTTCGAGTCGTATCCGTTGTGGAACGACGAGATCAAGGGCTGCTGGGTGCTGGCCCGATATGGGGACGGCCGCCCCAGCCAGTTACGCCTCGACGTCGTGGTCCAGGGCCAGGCGGGCACGTTCATCACCGCGGTCTACTACCCCGGCGACAACCAGATCTACACCGTGCTCCAGCAGGGCGACCACTTCGAGAAGCAGGAACAGAAGTTCTCGGTGGTGCCGATCGGCGCAACCTCACTGTTGACCGTCGACCTGGACGTCGAGACCAAGCTGCCGTTTCCCAAGCCGATGGTGAAGAAGGCGATCGCCGACACCCTGGATTATCTGGCCGACAACCTCAAGGCCCGCGCCGAGCAGCTGGCCGCCAGCCCGTAGCTCTCACGCGCCCAGCGCGTGCCAGAACGAGTCGCCGTTCTGGCTTGCGATCGCTGCCGCTTCGGAACGTAGCGCCAGAACGCGCTGGTGGATCCGATGCTCCGTTGCGCGGGGCATCTCACCGGGGCCGTAACGGCCTCGTTTGAGCCGGAAGACTCTGCCGTGGGTGATCTCCCGGCGCAGGGCGTCCGACACCACCTTCGATGTCCGCCCGGGAATGCCGAAGCCCTGGTATTCCAGCGCATCGATGAGGTCGGCGACTGTCTTCGGACCATGCTGGAACAGATACAGAGTGAGTGCATAGCGAAGCTCGACGCCCCGCAGTTGGCGTTTGTGGGTCATGGGCTGACGGTGCCAGTGATGGCCGACATCGCTGCCGCGGTCTCCCATGCAGCAATATCGTGTGCCCACCTCGTGGCGACAAAGTCGTCGCTGGCGACAGAGTCGCCCAGAGGCGGGCACAGAGAGAAGTGACGGGCGGGCTGCATGCAGCCGGCGGCTCAACCGCTTCAGGTCCACAGCCCGATCTCGTCGAGGCGGGTGACCAGTCGCTCCGCGGCATCGGTGAACTCGCCGCTGGTGAGGCGGACGACGGTGGCGACATCGCGGCGGCGCAACGCTTCGATGAGTTCGCGGTGCGTGGCCACCGACGCGGCACCCCACGCCGCGTCGCTCGCGTAGATCTGCCCCGGCAGATACCGCGCGACGTGCAACAGGAACCAAGCCAGCTTGATCCGGCCCGTCGACCGGTTGAGGGCGCGGTGGAACGCGAACTCGGCCGCCACGACGTCTTCGGGAACGCCGCGGCCGACGGCCGCCAAGAGCCCGCCGTTGAGCCGTTCCAGCTCCTCGATCTCCACTTCGGTGATCCGCTCGGCCGCCGTGGCGGCGAGCTCTTTGGCGATAGTGGCCTGCAGCCAGAAGATGTCCTCGATGTCGCCGCGCGTCAGCGGCACCACCACATGCCCGCGATGCGGCTCGAGTTCCACCATGCCTTCGCCGCGCAGGGTGCGCAGCGCCTCGCGCACCGGCGTGATGCTGACCCCCAGCGCAGCGGCCGTCTCATCGAGCCGGATGAACATCCCCGGCCGCAGCGTGCCGGTCATGATGTCGGCGCGCAGACGGGCGGCGACCTCATCGGAGAGCTGCTCGCGACGCACCGCCCGCCGCCGCTGCGCGCGGGGCCTGGCCGGTGCCTTCATGACTCTCTCCGGTGTGTCTGGCGTGGAGTTGTCCCCGAGCCGCCGAGGCCATAGTGTGACCGGGGCAACACAATGTTTGATCAAATATCAACGTCGCGCAACCCGCCCACCGCGCAACCCGCCCAATGGAGCACTAGCCGTTGACCGAGCCGTCACCCACCGAGCAGCCGTATCTGGCGCGCAGGCAGAACTGGACCAACCAGCTCGCGACGCACGCATTGATGCAGCCCGACGCCACGGCGCTGCGGTTCCTCGGTCACACGACGACATGGGGTGAGCTCGACCGGCGGGTGACCGCCCTGGCCGGCGCGCTGAGCCGGCGCGGAGTCCGCTTCGGCGACCGCGTCCTGATCCTGATGCTCAACCGCACCGAGTTCATCGAGTCGTTTCTCGCGGCCAACAAGCTGGGCGCCATCGCCGTGCCGGTGAACTTCCGCATGACCCCACCGGAAATCGCCTTCCTGGTGAGCGACTGCCAGGCCCGCGTGGTGATCACCGAAGCCGTGCTGGCCAAGGTCGCTACCGCGGTGCGAGGCATCGACCCGACGCTCGAGACCGTCGTCGTCGCCGGCGGCGGCACCGATGATGAGGTCATCGGGTACGACGACCTGACCTCGGAGCCAGGCGATGCGCCGCAGCCGGTGGACATCCCCGACGATTCGCCGGCGCTGATCATGTACACCTCCGGCACCACCGGCAGGCCCAAGGGAGCGGTTCTCACCCACAACAACATCGCCGGCCAGGCGATGACGAATCTCTTCACGATCAGCCCCGACATCAACCACGACGTCGGCTTCATCGGGGTTCCGCTGTTCCACATCGCCGGCATCGGCAACACGATCAGCGGCCTGCTGCTCGGCCTGCCCACCGTGCTCTACCCGCTTGGCGCGTTCGACCCCGGCGCGCTGCTTGACGTGCTCGCCGCCGAGAAGGTGACGTCGATTTTCTTAGTGCCCGCCCAGTGGCAGGCGGTGTGCGCAGCCCAGCGGGCCAACCCGCGGGAGCTTCAGTTGCGAGTGTTGTCCTGGGGTGCCGCTCCAGCGTCGGACGCCCTGCTGCGTGACATGTCCAAGTTGTTCCCCGGCACCCAGATCTATGCGGCGTTCGGTCAGACAGAGATGTCTCCGGTGACTTGTATGTTGTTGGCGCAGGACGCAATTCGCAAGCTCGGCTCCGTCGGCAAGGTTATCCCGACGGTGGCCGCGCGAGTGGTCGACGACAACATGAACGACGTCCCGGTCGGCCAGGTCGGCGAGATCGTCTACCGGGCGCCCACCTTGATGGCCGGCTACTGGAACAACCCGAAGGCCACCGCCGAGGCCTTCACGGGCGGTTGGTTCCACTCCGGCGACCTCGTCCGCCAGGACGAGGAGGGCTACGTCTGGGTCGTCGACCGCAAGAAGGACATGATCATCTCCGGCGGCGAGAACATCTACTGCGCCGAGGTCGAGAACGTTCTGGCCGGTCATCCCGCCATCGTCGAGGTGGCTGTGGTCGGGCGCCCTGACGAGAGGTGGGGCGAGGTCCCGGTGGCAGTCGCTGCCGTCCATACCGATCTTGACCTCGGTGATCTCGATCAATTCCTCACCGAACGGCTCGCGCGGTACAAGCATCCGAAGGCGCTGGAGATCGTCGACGCGCTGCCCCGCAACCCGGCTGGCAAAGTCCTGAAAACGGAACTGCGGGCGCGTTTCCGCGCAGCGAGCGAGATTGACGCTGGCGGAAGTTCCAATCCGCCAACGGTTTCTGCTGGGGCACAAGACAATTAGCGGCAGGGAGTGGGTTTGCTAACGGTTACTGGCTCAATCCTGCCGATGCGGTGCACGGCGGGTACAGCATCGGGTACAGTCCTGTGGTCCGTCTTACTACCCGCGAGTAGGGAGGCGGCGGTCACACTCACGGGGTTGGGGCAAGGAGGCGGCGTGCGACAGGGGTTGCCGCTTCGCCGCGACACTCGCGGTGGCACCGTGGGAGTGCGCCGGTGACGGCGTCGACCGGCTTGGTCGGCTATGTCCGCGACCAGACCAGGCCGGCGCTGACGGCGGCCGGCGGCTTTGTCCGCATGTGCGTGCTCACCGGCAAGGCACTGTTCCGGCCGCCGTTCCAGTGGCGCGAGTTCATCCTGCAGAGCTGGTTCCTCATGCGGGTGGCCTTCCTACCCACCCTGGCCGTCTCGATCCCGCTGACCGTGCTCCTGATCTTCACGCTGAACATCCTGCTGGCCGAGTTCGGCGCCGCCGACATCTCGGGGTCGGGCGCTGCGATCGGCGCCGTCACCCAGCTGGGACCCCTGGTGACCGTGCTCGTGGTGGCCGGTGCCGGGTCGACGGCCATCTGCGCCGACCTCGGCGCACGCACCATCCGCGAGGAGATCGACGCGCTCGAGGTGCTCGGCATCGACCCGATCCACCGGCTTGTCGTGCCCCGCGTGGTCGCCTCGACGTTCGTGGCGGTGCTGCTCAACGGTGCGGTCATCACGATTGGCCTGGTGGGCGGCTTCATCTTCGGCGTGTACCTGCAGAACGTGTCCGCCGGCGCGTACGTCTCGACGCTGACGCTGATCACCGGGCTGCCCGAGGTGTTGATCTCGATCATCAAGGCCGGAACGTTCGGCCTGATCGCCGGCTTGGTGGGCTGTTATCGCGGGCTTACCGTGTCCGGCGGCGCCAAGGGCGTGGGCACCGCGGTCAACGAGACGCTAGTGCTGTGCGTGATCGCCCTGTTCGCCGTCAACGTGGTGCTGACCACGATCGGTGTCCGGTTCGGAACGGGGAGCTGACGTGTCGACGACCCAGGTCCTGCGTTCTCGGTTCCCACGGGCGTTCGATCGCGGGACCGGTTTGGTCACCGCGCCGGCACGCGGGTTGGACAGCATCGGACACGTCGCGTGGTTCGTCGTCACTGTTGTCGCGTCGATCGGCCACGCGCTGCGCTACTACCGCAAGGAAACCCTGCGGCTGATCGCCGAGATCGGCATGGGCACAGGCGCGATGGCCGTGATCGGCGGCACCGTCGCGATCGTCGGCTTCGTCACACTGTCCGGATCCTCGCTCGTCGCCATTCAGGGGTTCGCGTCGCTGGGCAATATCGGTGTCGAGGCGTTCACCGGGTTCTTCGCCGCATTGATCAACGTTCGCATCGCCGCGCCGGTGGTGGCGGGGGTGGCTTTGGCGGCCACAGTCGGCGCGGGCGCCACCGCCGAACTGGGCGCCATGCGCATCAGCGAGGAGATCGACGCGCTCGAGGTGATGGGCATCAAGTCCATCTCGTATCTGGTGTCGACCCGGATCATGGCCGGCTTCATCGTGATCATCCCGCTGTACGCGATGGCGATCATCCTCTCGTTCCTGTCCGCACAGGTGACCACCACCTTCTTCTACGGCCAGTCCTTCGGCACGTACGAGCACTACTTCCGGACCTTCCTGCGTCCCGAGGACGTGTTCTGGTCGTTCGTGCAGGCGGTGATCATCTCCGTCATCGTGATGATCAACCATTGCTACTTCGGCTATTTCGCCACCGGCGGCCCCGTCGGCGTCGGCGAGGCCGTGGGCCGGTCAATGCGTACCTCATTGGTTGCGATCGTCTGCGTGGTCCTGTTCGCATCGTTGGCGCTCTACGGCGTCGACCCGAACTTCAACCTGACGGTGTAGCCAATGACCGCGCCGCTGAACCCTCCTCGCAAACCGCCATACAAGTTGGCCGGGTTGATCTTGTCGTTGCTGACCATCGGCGCGATCGTGCTGGTGTACTTCCAGTTCCGTGGCGACTTCCTGGATCGCGAGAAGCTGACGATGATGTCGGCGCGAGCGGGCCTGTCGATGGATCCCGGCGCGAAGGTCACTTACAACGGTGTGGAGATCGGCCGGGTCGGCACGGTCGAGCAGGTCAATGTCGGCGATGAGCCACGGGCGAAGATCACCCTCGAGGTGGATCCCAAGTACTTGAACCTGATTCCGAAGAACGTCGAGGCCGACATCAGCGCGACTACGGTGTTCGGCAACAAGTACATCTCGTTCAAGTCGCCGAAAGACCCGAGCCCGCAACGCATCACGACGTCTGATGTGATCGACGTGACGGCGGTGACCACCGAGTTCAACACGTTGTTCGAGACGGTTGTCGACGTGGCTCAGCAGGTCGACCCGATCAAGCTGAACCAAACCTTGAGCGCCACGGCAGAGGCACTCGGCGGGCTCGGCGATCGGTTCGGCCAGGCGATCGTCCAAGGCAACGAGATCTTGGCCGAGATCAACCCGCAGATGCCTCAGATTCGTCGCGACAACCAAGCTCTCGCGGGTCTCGGCGACGTGTATGCCAACGCCGCGCCGGACCTCTTCGACGGCCTGGAGCACGCGGTGACGACCGCGCGCACCCTCAACGAGCAGCAGGGCAACATCGATCAGGCGCTGATGGCCGCCATCGGGTTCGGCAACACCGGAGGCGACATCTTCGAACGCGGCGGGCCATATCTGGTCCGGGGCACCCAGGACCTGATTCCCACCTCACAACTGCTCGACACGTACAGCCCGGCGTTGGCGTGCACGATCCGCAACTTCCACGACGTGGAGCCCAAGGTCGCCGCTTCGCTTGGCGGCAACGGATATTCGCTGCGCACCCTCTCCGAGATCATGGGTGCCGGTAATCCGTACGTGTATCCCGACAACCTGCCGCGGGTTAACGCAAAGGGCGGCCCCGAGGGCAGGCCGGGCTGCTGGCAGCCCATCACGCGTGATCTGTTTCCAGCGCCTTACTTGGTGATGGACACCGGTGCCTCCATCGCGCCTTTCAACCACTTCGGACTCGGTCAGCCGATCCTGATCGAGTAAGTGTGGGGGCGCCAGATCGGGGAGAACACGATCAACCCATGAATAT
>JAVRPG010000161.1:0-20150 GCA_032162325.1 Mycobacterium sp.
GTTCGATCCCTTTTTCGTCCATGAAACTCTCGACCCAGTCAACCTGGTAGTTGATCGTCGCGGGGCGCCGCTGTGCAATCGGTCCGCCGAGATGCCCGACCGCTGTGGGCGCATAGACGCTGTGATGAGTCGAGAGCAGAGGGACGACGTCATCCCACACAGCGCCCGACATTGCCAGGCCATGCAGGAGGACAAGAGGCTCAATGTCTGCGGACGCCATGCCAAAGCCTGACATAAAGCGCACAGCAAGTGGCTGCCATCAACAAGATCGTCACGTCGCGCGAGCGGACTCGATCAGCGCTGGAGTGCCATTTCGTCGTTGGGTCGCAATACGCGTCAGCCCTTGCTCGTAGACGTTGATCCGAACCGGAACTCGACCACGTCGCCGTCGGCCATCGCTGGCGCTGCAACTGCCATGTGCCGTGGTCGAGATCGTTTGCCCCAAACCGCATCTGGGCGGCGAAGATCCCGCGGACCGGAGGTGTGCGCCTAGAGGCGCGCGAAACAGGGGTTCGCGTCCTCTTTGGGGATCGACGCGTTCTGGCTCGAGAACTTGCCGACTACTCCCGTATCGGTCACCTCGACGCTGTCGGCGTGGATGCCGAGCGGATAGTTGTCGTTCAGTTTCTTGGTGAGGTCGTTCAGTGCTGACTGCACGGTGTCCTTCGGCAGCTGCCCGTTGACGTCGACAACTTCCAGATCGAGGTCACCGCCGGTGACGACGGGCTTGGCGGTGACGCTGTTGCTGCCGGCTTCCAGGACGATGGTGCCCGCGGCGGGGTCCGTGCTCACACCGGTGACCAAACTCCCCACCACCGGGAGGTTGGCGACCACCGTGTCCTTGATGCCCGCCGACTTCCAACTAAGCGTCGCGTTCAGCGATCCGATGGTGCCCTTGGACTCCGCGGAGTCCTGCAACCGCACATCCTTCAGTGTCACGTCGGCCGTCATTCCTTTGGCTTCCTGGACCTGGTTTCCAGCGGTGGCGACCGAGATGTTGGTGTAGTGACCGGTGACGTGCTGCCACAGGAAGGGTGGGTTCACTCCGAACGAGATGGTGGCCCCGTCCTTGACGACGCATTCGGCGACCGTCACCAGGATGCTGTCCGCGCGCTGCCGCGCGTAGAGCTCGGCGCCGGCCAGACCGCCGGCAACCAGGGCGACGATGATGATCGCGATCAGGAAAAGCGACTGCGGATTGCGGAAGTTGCGCCGCTTCTTGACTTCGGGCTGCTGACGGTCGGGAGCCGCCAAAGGCGGTGGCGGCGCGGGTGGTGGTGGGCGGCCAGCGGGTGGCTGACGCCACCGCATCTGTTCGGTCGGCGCTGAATCGGCGGGCGACTGCGGCCGCCGGAACTGCTCGGTCGGCCCTGCATCCGAGGGCCGGTACGGCGCGCGGGGATGTTCGGTCGGCGGCTCCGGCCGCCCAGGACGCGGAAGCCGTCGCGTCGCAGGGTCCGGCGGCGGGGTCTTCCTGCCCCGCCAGCCCGGCTGCTCGGGGCCTTGCGGCGGCGTCACCTGCGCGATTCTGCCTCATCAGCGGGACGTATCGGGTGAAAGCCTCTAACGACTGGCCGCTTTCCCGCCTGACGTTGTTTGAAAGCGGAACTCCACCACGTCACTTCGCCGATCACAAGATGCAGCATGCCCGTCGGCCGCGACTCTCGCCGAAGCGACGTCGGCGCCGAGTAGCGGGAGCAACGCTCCTCGGCTACTCGGCGCCTCGGCGGTCAGTGACTAGGGGCACCAGGTGACATGCCCAAACGGACCGCTGACGCAGCCCCACCCTGGCCCGTAGCCCCAGTTTCCACCGTCGCCCCAGCCTCCACGGTCGCCCCAGCCTCGACCGTTGTCATGGTCCCAATAGCCCCCATCGCCCCCATGGCCTCGATCTTGCTGCCACAGAGTCCCCGCAACGACGGGCGCAGTTGGTGCCGCGCTCGCGATGCCCGCACCCAGGCCGACGGCGCTGAACCCCAGTGCGCCGACCATCGCAGCTCCCGCCGCAAACTTCTTCACATTCATTGCCAAACTCCCTTCCCCAGCCCCCTACGAGGTTACAACATTAGGCAGCCTAAATTCATGCCCGCGGTCGGCGATTTGGTGCAATCCACGACGAAACGGTGGATCACGCACCCGCCCACGCGCTGCCCCAACGGGCGATGTCCGACGCGAACGACCGAACCCGTAAGGCTGCCGGGATCTGTTTAAGGCTTCCGTCGATGCTGCTGCGGACCCAGTGCGGAACGAGAGCCGATAAACCGCTATTTACCAACGGTTTACACGTTGAAGCGGAACTCGACCACGTCGCCGCTTGACTTTAGGTGCGACGGCTCACCAGCTGATATCGGGTCGCCACATTTCGTAGCCGTTCTCACGAATGATCAGCCCGTCCTGGATGTGGAAGTTGTGAACGACTCGAAGTGCAATCCGAGTGCCGACTGGCAGCGGGTGATTAGGGAACCCCTTGCCGTCGATCAGCTTGAAGGTCATTTCGAGATCGTCGAACACGCGCTCCGGTGTGCCGTAGCGTTCGACGGGGACGACCTTCGCTTCGGCGCAACTCTCGAAGATCTTCGCGTAGTTCTCGAGCACGTCCTTCTTACAGCGGTGAATCACCCTGCGAGACGGCACCTCCCACACGATGTCGTCGTGATACAGCTGCTCGAGCATTGGAAGCTGCTCGGGGTTTTCGAACTGAAAGTGCCAGTGAGCCAGCCATAAGGCGTGCTCAATGGTGCCGACCAGCGGTGGCGAGTCCCAGTCAGCGACACCAACTACCGACGACGAGCTTTCCATCGTGCCCCAAGAAGATGTCATTGGGCGCATCTTCGCACGTAGAGACGGCGACGGCACGCCGTTCAGCACTATTTCTTCTGTTGCCCTGACGTTGCTTGGAACCGGAATTCGACCACATCGCCTCGGCCTGGCGCCACAACCGCCTGCCACCAAACTATTCGTTATGAGGCAGAGCACCGGTGCTGGTCAATATTGTGCGAGCCACCAATTCGGGATCATCGAGCATGGGGACGTGACCGACGTCGGGCAGGCTCTTTATCGACGCCTGCGGAATGCGTTCGTTCTTGCCCTGCGCACCGGAGGGAAGCAGTGTCTCCTTCTGCCCCCACGCGATGGTAATCGGGCACGGTAGCGGATCCAGCCGCGCTATAAGCCAATCAGGGGCACAGAGGTCTGCACAAAGGTCTGCGAGGACGGTGCACTTGATGCCGTCGTCATTGAGCTCCAGTACCCTGGCTGCAGACATCCGATCTCCACGGTAGGCGATGTCGCGCAAGATAAGTCGACGCAAGGTTGCGAACCTGTATACGAACGGCAGAACGGGTCGTGATAACCGACCGATCGCCACGCCGCGTTGCAGTCTGCCGAATGCTCGCTTCTGGTAACCGTCACCGGCTGTCCAGAAGCCCACCGGGGAGAACGCGCACACGGTTGCCGCACGAGCGCGCCGGGCCAATTCGATAGCCACAAACCCGCCGATGGAGTTGCCGGCAAGATGTGGCTGGTCAAGGCCACACTCGTCCAAATACCGCTGCGCCGCGTCAACCATGTCGGTCATTGTTGCGGGGCGTCGCTGGACTGCCAGGCCGCCGCGGTGGCCGTCAGCGGTCGGCACATACACCTGGTGATGGCCAGACACGAGTGGGACGACTTCGCGCCACGCGGAACCGGACATGGCTATACCGTGCAGCAGCACAAGTGGCGGCTTGTTCGAGTCCATGTCGAAATTGGACACCATCGGCCGACGGGTCGTAGTCCTTACCGGATGTAAATCGCAGCACTAGACGCCAGCAGCGGGGCGAGAACCCAGCCTCAATGCTTGCTCGTAGACGTTGATCCGAAGCGGAACTCGACGACGTCGCCGTCGGCCATCACGTAGTCCTTGCCTTCCATCCGCACCTTGCCCGCGGCCTTGGCGGCGGCCATTGAGCCGGCTTCGGTGAGGTCGTCGTAGGACACGATCTCGGCTTTGATGAAGCCCTTCTCGAAATCGGTGTGAATGACGCCTGCCGCCTTCGGCGCGGTGTCGCCCTGGTGGATCGTCCAGGCGCGCGACTCCTTCGGCCCTGCCGTCAAGAAGGTCTGCAGACGCAACGTATGAAAGCCCGCCCGCGCCAACGCATCCAGTCCACGTTCGGTCTGGCCGATCGACTCCAACAGCTCGGCCGCCGACTCGTCATCTAGTTCCTGCAACTCCTCCTCGATCTTCGCGTCGAGGAACACCGCATCCGCAGGCGCGACCAACTCCCGCAACGACGCCACCCTCGCCTCGTCGGTCAGCACGGCCTCATCGGCGTTGAAGACATAGAGGAACGGCTTGGTCGTCAGTAGGTTCAGCTCGCGCAGCAACGACGCGTCAACGCCAGCCGCGAACAGCGTCTTGCCCCCGTCGAGCATCTCCTGCGCCGCGAGGGCCGCGTCGTATGCCGGCCGGCGGTCCTTGTGCGTTCGGGCTTCCTTCTCCAGCCGCGGCACCGCCTTCTCGAGCGTCTGCAAATCCGCGAGGATCAGCTCGGTCTCGATCACCTCGATGTCCGATTTCGGATCGATGCGGCCGTCGACGTGGGCGACGTCGTCGTCGGTGAACACCCGCACCACCTGACAAATCGCGTCGCTCTCGCGGATGTTGGCCAGGAATTTGTTCCCAAGGCCTGCGCCTTCGGACGCGCCTTTTACGATGCCGGCAATATCGACGAACGTCACCGGCGCAGGCACGATCTTTTCCGAGTTGAACATCGTGGCGAGTTCGGCCAATCGCGGATCGGGCAGCGGCACGACGCCCTCATTCGGCTCGATCGTCGCGAACGGATAATTGGCTGCCAACACGTTGTTGCGCGTCAACGCGTTAAACAGCGTTGACTTGCCGACATTCGGCAATCCGACGATTCCCAGGTTCAGGCTCACAGGGTCCAGAGTCTAGGAGACTGTGACGGGCACGCCAGAACCGCGCTGTCAGCTACTTTTAGGTTCAGCCGGTACGGTCTACCTGTGTCCGCACAGCGCGCGCGGTCGGCCGTCACACCCGACCATCGCTCTGCGCACCCCAATATCCCGGGTGTTCCGTGGTGGGGTGCGGTGCTGCTGGCAGTCACAATCACCGCCGTCGGCTTCGCCTTCGACGCCGGCTCCGGTGACAAAGAGCTCAGCATGGTGTTCGCCGCGTCGTATGCGCTGGGTTGCATCTTCGCGGTGCTCGCAGTGCGGCAGACCGAAATCTTCACCGCCGTCATCCAGCCGCCGCTGATCCTGTTCGTCGCCGTGCCCACCTCGTACTTCCTGTTCCACGGCGCCCGGTTCACCGGCATCAAGGACACGCTGATCAACTTCGGCTATCCGCTGATCGAGCGGTTCCCGTTGATGTTCTTCACGTCGGCGGCCGTTCTGCTGATCGGGATGGCCCGCTGGTACTACGGCATGTCGTCCCGACGGCGCGCTGCGCGGTCCACCGCGAAGGAGACGACGAGCAGCGGTCTCGTGTCCTCGGTCACATCCAAGATGTCGTCGCTGCTGACGGGTGAGCAGCCCGCTGAGGATGACGTCGACACCGCCGAGCCCGGCCGCAAGCACACCATCGACCGTACGAGCCGGCCCACCAAGTCCGCCAAGCCCGCCAAGTCCGCCGCCGCCCGCAGCGGCAGAACGACCAAGCGCGCCGCACCGTCCCGATCGCGGCACGCCCGGCCGCCGGACACCGAGATCATCGAACCCGTCGCCGAGCGTCCCCGCCGGCCCCGCACGTCCCGACAGAGCGAGCAGTCGCCGGCGCCTCCCGCTGAGCCGCGACGGCGACCGCGCACGTCGTCGGGCGAACCCCGCAAGGCCGTCCCGCCTGCCGACCGGCGCGCCTCTCACGAGCGGCCCGAGCGTCGCCGCCGCGTCGATGACTATCAGCCGCGGGAACCGCGAGGCAGCAACGGAAGCAACGGAAGCAACGGAAATGGGACGCATCACCCGGTCTCGCGGGTGCGCTACCGCGGTGGGGACGACGAGAGCGACAACCGCGCGGAACACCGGACCCGGCCACGCTCGTCACGCACCCCGTGGGAAGCCGACAACTGGGAGTACGACGTCTAACGCGGCGTGCGCAGGAAGCGACCGGCCGCCTCCACCGCAGGCCCGGAACTGCCCGCGTCGCTGACGAACACCGCCAGCGCGAGGTCACCGTCGATGCCGACGAACCAGCCATGCGCGTGCGTGTTGTCGATGTACTCGGCGGTGCCGGTCTTACCGAGCAGTCCCGGAATGTCTTGCAGCGCAGTCGCTGTGCCGTCCGTGATCGTCTCGCGCATCATCGATTTCACTTGATCGTCGACGTTCGCAGGCAGCGGGTCCGGAGCGCGGTCGGGTTTCCCGGGTTGGCCGGCCACGATCGCGGGTGCCGGCACCGAACCGCGCGCCAGCGCAGCGGCCACCAGTGCCATGCCGAACGGCGACGCGGTCACCTGGCCCTGGCCGATGCCCTCCTCCACGCGTAGCGCTGAGGTGTGGGCGACGGGCACCTTGCCAGTGACGATGGTCATGCCGGCTGCGGTGTAATCGATTCCCAGGCCCAGTTGGGCGGCGGCCTTGGTGAGGCCATCGGGAGGCAGGTTGACCGCCAGCCGACCCATCGTGGTGTTGCACGACCGCGCGAACGCGGTGTGCAGCGGCACCTGACCGAGGTCGAAGTTGTCGTCGTTGGGAATCTGGCGGCCCTCGATGTTTTCGCTCCCCGGACAGGCAACGACGCTGTCCGGAGTCACCTGGCCGGCCTGCAGCGCGGCGGAGACGGTCACCGTCTTGAACGTCGACCCTGGCGGATATAGACCCGTCAACGCGATCGGGCCCTCGGCGTCGGCGGCGGGGTTCTGGCCGACCGCCACCAGGTCGCCGGTCGACGGCTGGATGACCACCATCGCGGCCGGGGTCGTCAACTCGGCCAGTGCATTCCTGGCGGCGCGCAGCATGCCGATGTCGAGAGTGCTGGCGATGTCGGCGACGGGTTTGGGGTCCTGCCCGCCGACTCGCTGACTGCCGGTGGCGGTCTCGGCGCTCACTGCCCATCCCGTGGCGTCGTCAGTGGCGCGCCGCCACAGGTCGGGCAGCCCGGACAGCGTCGGCGACGTCAGCGCCTTGTCGGTGGTGAGCAGTCGCGTCTGCGGGGCGAGCGTTACGTTCGGCATCGCCGACAGCGCCTCCTCGATGGGCGCCAGGTCCTCCGCGCGCAGCGTGACCGCGGTGACCGGCTGACCGTTGGCGTTGTTCAGCTGCGTCTGCAGAGACTCCGCGGAAACGCCGGCGCCGATCGGATTGAGCAGTGCTGCAACGGCATTCACGTCGGCGCCGGGAGCGACGTCGACCAGCGTGACAACCTGCTGGGTGAGCAGCTCCGCGCCCGTGCGGTCGAGCACCCGTGCGGCCGGGTCGGGGGTCAGCGTGCTGTACGACAGCGGACCGGTGCCCAGGCCGGGCGCGACGGTCGCCGGATTCCACAGGATCTTCCATTGTTCGCCGTCCTGGCTGGCGCTGCCGGTGGTGGTGTAGGTCCACTGGTTGCGGCCGTCCTTGCCGAATTTCCATGTGGCGGCGAGGCGCAACGTCGCTTCGTTGTCCTTGCGGTCGACCGCGGACACCTCGAAGTGTGCATTCTTGCCGAGACTGTCGTACAGCTTGCCGAGCGTGTCGGACGCTTGCCCCGGATCGGTCGTGACGGCGGCGGCAGCCGACGCGTCACCTCTGTTGAGGGCGTCGGCGAACGTGTGCACTACGCCGTTCAACCGATCGGTGGCGTCGTCGCCGCAGCCGGCCACCGCAAGGACGAGCGTGGCGAACAGCGCAAACAGCTTGCGGCGCAAGCGCATCTCGCGCTAGGTCCGGGCCGGGCGGATCTCCCGGGGCAATGCGAATACCAGAGTCTCGTTCGCGGTCGTGACCGGCTGCACGACGTCGTAGCCGTATTCGGCCAGCCTCTCGAGGACACCGCGCACCAGAATCTCTGGCACCGACGCGCCGGACGTGACGCCGACCGTCGTCACCCCCGACAGCCAGGCCGGGTCGATGTCGTCGGCATAGTCCACCAGATGGGCCGACGTCGAGCCCGCACCGAGCGCCACCTCAACCAGCCGCACCGAGTTCGACGAGTTGCGTGACCCCACGACGATCACCAGCTGACACTCCGGCGCCATCGCCTTGACCGCAACCTGGCGGTTCTGGGTGGCGTAGCAGATGTCGTCGCTGGGCGGATCCTGCAGCTTCGGAAAGCGCTCCCGCAGCCGCTGAACGGTTTCCATCGTCTCGTCGACGCTCAGCGTGGTCTGCGACAGCCAGATCACCTTGTTCTCGTCGCGCACGGTCACGTCGTCGACAGCGTCGGGCCCGTCGACCAGCTGCACGTGGTCGGGCGCCTCGCCTGCGGTGCCGACGACCTCCTCGTGGCCCTCGTGGCCGATCAGCAGGATGTCGTAGTCGTCGCGGGCGAACCGCTTGGCCTCGTTGTGCACCTTGGTGACCAGCGGGCAGGTGGCGTCGATGACCCGAAGCTTGCGCTCGGCGGCGCTGGTGTGCACGGTCGGCGCGACGCCGTGGGCGGAGAACACCACGATCGCGCCCTCGGGCACCTCGTCGGTTTCGTCGACGAACACGGCGCCGGCCTTGGCGAGCGTGTCGACCACATGCCGGTTGTGCACGATCTCGTGACGCACGTACACCGGGGCGCCGTGCTTCTCCAGCGCGCGCTCGACGGTTTCCACGGCGCGGTCCACGCCCGCGCAATACCCGCGCGGCTCAGCCAGCAGCACCCGTTTACCGGTGACACCGCCGCTGACCGAGCTGGACGCACCCGGTATCCCCATGCTTATCGTCGGCGGCATGGCTCCAAGGGTACTGATCCGCTACCTACCGAGGCCAGCCAGACGATCGCCCGTAGTCTGGACGCCATGGCAACTGCACCATATGGGGTCCGTCTGCTGGTAGGTGCGGCGGTGACCGCCTTCGAGGAAACCCGAAAGCTTCCGCAGACCATCCTCATGTATCCGATGACCGTCGCGAGCCGGCTTGCCCACCTCGTGATGAAGATGCAGCAGGACGTCGCCGATCTGGTCAACAAGGGTGACGAGGCGCTCGACCAGTTGTTCCCGCCCAAGGACGAGCAACCCGAGTGGGCCACGTTCGACGAGGACCTCGACGACGAGCCGGGCAGGCCGAGCACCGACGGCGAACGCCTGACCGAGGGCCGCTTCGCGCTGTTCACCGGCGGAGAGCCCGACACCGCGGACCCCACGCCCGCCAATGAGGCGACGCTGGGCAATGCCGACCCGCCCGACATCGTCGCCGAGCTGGACTACGAGTCGCTCACACTGGCCCAGGTGCGGGCACGGCTGTCGTCGCTGCACGTCGCCGAACTCGAGGAATTGTTGGCCTACGAAGGCGCCACCAAGTCTCGCGCACCGTTCCAGACCCTGCTGGCCAACAGGATCACCCGCGCGACCGCCAAGTGACCGCGTCCGCGCCCCCGAATTCCGCCGAGAATCCCTGGCCCGTCCGCGCCGTGGCCGTCCGCGTGGCCGGCTGGATCGACAAGCTCGGCACCGTGTGGGTCGAGGGGCAGCTGACCGAGCTGAAGGTGCGGCCCGATTCCAAGACCGCGTTCATGGTGCTGCGTGACCCAGCAGCCGACATGTCGCTGACACTGACCTGCCCGCGTGACCTTGTGCGCAACGCGCCGGTGAAACTGTCGGAGGGCACCCAGGTGGTGGTGTGCGGCAAGCCGACCTTCTACACCGGTCGCGGCTCATTCTCGTTGCGGGTCAGCGAGATTCGCGCCGTCGGCATGGGCGAGCTGCTCGCCCGCATCGAGCGGCTGCGCCAGCTGCTGCACGCCGAAGGGCTGTTCGATCCGCGACTCAAGCGTCCGATCCCGTTCCTGCCCGGCACCATCGGGCTGATCACCGGCCGCGCCTCGGCCGCCGAGCGTGACGTGATGACCGTCGCCACCGGGCGATGGCCCGCGGCGCGGTTCGAGGTGCGCAACACCGTCGTGCAGGGCCCCAACGCTGTCCCGCAGATCGTCGAGGCGCTGCGCGAACTGGACTGCGACGCCGCCGTCGACGTGATCGTCATCGCCCGCGGCGGCGGCAGCGTCGAGGACCTGCTGCCGTTCTCCGACGAGACGCTGTGCCGCGCGATCGCGGCGTGCACCACCCCCGTCGTCAGCGCCGTCGGC
The DNA here is from genome assembly GCA_032162325.1 of Mycobacterium sp. Lineage (GTDB taxonomy): Bacteria > Actinomycetota > Actinomycetes > Mycobacteriales > Mycobacteriaceae > Mycobacterium. The sequence continues at coordinate 10,220 of JAVRPG010000161.1, forward strand.
CACGAACCGGACAACCCTCTCTGCGACCTCGTCGCCGACCTTCGCGCGGCAACCCCGACCGACGCCGCCAAACGCGTCGTACCGGACACCGCCGCCGAACAGGCGCTGATCGCGGACCTACGCAGGCGCAGCGCACGGGCGTTGCGCAACTGGGTGCACCGCGAGCAGCACACCCTGTCGCAGCTGCGCAGCCGGCCCGTGCTGGCCCAGCCACTGGCCGCGCTCAGCTCGCGTGCCGACGAGGTCCACCGGGCCCGCGCCGCCGCGCGCCGCGACATCAGCCGGCTGGTCGCCGCCGAATCCGAGCGTATTGGCCATTTGTCGGCCCGGCTCACCACGCTGGGACCGGCCGCCACCCTGGCCCGCGGCTATGCGGTGGTTCAGACGCTGCCTGCTGCGGCGGTGTTGCGCTCGACGGGTGATGCTCCGGCGGGCACGCGGCTGCGGGTACGGGTCGCCGACGGGGCCGTCACCGCCGTAAGCGAGGGCGGCGAATGAAGCCTATTAGTCAGTTGGGGTACGAAGAAGCCCGCGACGAGCTGATCGAAGTCGTGCAGCAACTAGAGCAGGGTGGCCTCGATCTAGACACGTCGCTGAAACTCTGGGAAAGGGGCGAGGAGCTGGCTAAACGCTGCGAAGAACACTTAGCTGGCGCCCGTAAGCGAGTGGAGAATGCACTGGCCTCCAAGGACCAGGACGATAGTTGAGTCTGGAACGATTTTCCGCGTAAGGGCTCGAAACTGTAACACGTTTCAGTTATGCTCGGCGGCATGGGTGATTCATCGTTGACTCCCGAGTCTTCTGCTCCTCACGTCCGCGCGAAACTCGGCCGCGTGCTCGTCACCGGAGGCTCCGGCTTCGTCGGCGCCAACCTGGTGACTGAACTGCTGGACCGCGGGCACCACGTCCGCTCCTTTGACCGAGCCGCTTCTCCGCTCGCCGCCCATCCGCGGCTCGAGGTGGTTGAGGGCGACATCTGCGACGCCGAGACGGTGGCAAAGGTCGTCGACGGCATCCACACGATCTTCCACACCGCGGCGATCATCGACCTGATGGGCGGCGCCTCCGTCACCGACGAGTACCGGCAGCGCAGCTTCGCCGTCAACGTCGCCGGCACCAAGAACCTCGTGCACGCCGCACAGGGCGCCGGCGTGAAGCGATTCGTCTACACCGCGTCGAACAGCGTCGTGATGGGTGGCCAGCGCATCTCCGGCGGAGACGAAACCCTCCCCTACACCGAACGCTTCAGCGACCTCTACACCGAGACCAAGGTTGGCGCCGAGCGGTTTGTCTTGTCGCAGAACGGTGTAGAAGGTTTGCTGACTTGCTCGATCAGGCCCAGCGGCATCTGGGGCCGCGGCGATCAGACGATGTTCCGCAAGGTGTTCGAGAGCGTGCTCGCCGGCCACGTCAAGGTGCTCGTCGGCGGCAAGAACGTCAAGCTCGATAACTCCTACGTACACAACCTGATTCACGGCTTTATCCTGGCCGCCGAGCACCTGGTGCCGGGCGGGACCGCACCCGGGCAGGCGTACTTCATCAACGACGGCGAGCCGGTCAACATGTTCGAGTTCTCCCGGCCGGTTGTGGAGGCGTGCGGGCAACCGTGGCCGAAGTTCCGGGTGCCCGGCTGGTTGGTGTGGTTCGTGATGACCGTGTGGCAGTGGTTCCACTTCCGCTTCGGCCTGCCCAAGCCGCTGCTGGAACCCCTTTCCGTGGAACGGCTTTACCTCGACAACTACTTCTCGATCGCCAAGGCGCAGCGCGATCTTGGATACCAGCCGCTGTTCACCACCGAGCGGGCGATGGCGGAGTGCCTGCCGTACTACGTCGACCTGTTCCACCAGATGAAGGCGGCCGCGCCGCAGCCCGTACTCGCCTAGTTGTGAATTGACCGCTTCGGTGGGGAATGCCCCCAGTGCCCGGCTCTGAGCGACATTGTCGCTAGCTCGTTAGCCGACAAATGCAGCCAGCGACATTGTCGCGCGGAGGTGGGCAAAACTGCTCATAGGTCGCCGAGCTCCGCCCGGCGGTCGCGGTCACGGCAGCTCCGCCAGGCCAGGGCCATGGGTTAGCGATACAGGTGGACCGGCTGGTGTGTGACCCGCTCGATCCGTGACGACGCGCTCTGCAGCAGCTCAGTGGCCAGTGCGATGAGGCCGCGCGCCGCGGCGATCTCCTCGCCGATCATCGGCTGGCTGCCGTCCTTCGGGTTGCGGTAGGCGTCGCCCAGCGCGGTCACGGTCTCGCCGTCGCCGCGCTGGGCCCGCACCGTCGCGTGTGTGTGGGTCTCGTCTTCGTCGAAGTCGATCTCGACGTGCCATTTGGTGTCCAGAATCTTGTCGTACATCGCCATCACCCTCCAGCTACCAGAGTGCTCCGCGGACCGGCTCGGCACCAGGTGTATTGCGGCTGAATCGTTGGCCAAATACCCAGTCCCAACCACATTGCGCCCCTAGGCTTCGACCGGGACGTCAATTGACGAGGGAGCCGCTGTGCCAAAGGAAAAGCCCAACATTCTGGTCATCTGGGGCGACGACATCGGCATCACCAACCTGAGCTGCTATAGCGACGGACTGATGGGCTACCGGACTCCGAACATCGACCGCATCGCCAACGAAGGCATGCGCTTCACCGACTCCTACGGCGAACAAAGCTGCACCGCGGGCCGGGCGGCGTTCATCAGTGGCCAAAGCGTCTACCGCACCGGAATGAGCAAGGTGGGCATCCCCGGCGCCGATGTGGGATGGTCCGCAGAAGACCCGACAATCGCCGAACTCCTCAAGCCGCTGGGCTATGCCACCGGCCAGTTCGGCAAGAACCACTTCGGCGACATGAACAAGCACCTGCCGACCGTGCACGGGTTCGACGAGTTCTTCGGCAACCTGTACCACCTCAACGCAGAGGAGGAGCCCGAGCAGTTCGACTACCCACACAAGGATCAGTTCCCCAAGCTGTACGAGCTCGCCCTGCCGCGCGGGGTGCTGAAGTGCCGGGCCACCGACGAGGTGTCAAAGGAACCCGATGATCCCAAGTTCGGACCCATCGGCAAGCAGGTCATCGAGGACACCGGCGCGCTGGACACCAAGCGGATGGAGACCATCGACGACGAGACCACCGGGGCGTGCATCGACTACATCAAGCGTCAGCACGAAGCGGGAACGCCGTTCTTCGTGTGGATGAACATGACGCACCTCTACACCCACACCAAGCCGGAGAGCCGCGGGCAGGCGGGGCTATGGCAGTCGGAGTATCACGACACGATGATCGACCACGACACTGGGACTGGCTCATTGACCGCCTCTACCTCATGTTCTACGGCTCCGCGATCGTGACCCAGTTCCTTGAAACCTTCAAGGGGTTCCCACCACGCCAGGAACCGGCATCCTTCACGATCAACAACGCGGTCGAGGAGCTCCACAAATTCCTCGCCTCGCGCGGCGGGTGAGCATGGCGGAACTCACCTCCTGGATCGACGGACACACGAAGTCGGCGATCGTCGACTTCGTCGACCGCGTCACCACCGAAGGCGCACCGGATTACGTTGCACCGGACGAGCGTGTCGCGGTGTTCGACAACGACGGCACGCTGTGGTGCGAGAAGCCGATGTACATCCAACTCGACTTCCTGCTCCGTAGATTCAAGGAGCAGGCCGAGGCGGACCCGTCGCTGCGCGACCAACAGCCGTACAAGGCCGCCTATACCGGCGACCTACAGTGGCTTGGCGATGCGGTCACCAAGCATTACCAGGGTGACGACACCGACCTGAAACCGCTTATGGGAGCGATACTCACGGCCCATCACGAGATCACGGTCGAGGAACACGCCGGCCGGGTGGGCGCATTCTTCAACGAGGCGAAGCACCCGACGCTGGGCCGGCCGTACACTACGTGTGGCTATAAGCCGATGGTGGTACTCCTGCGTTACCTGGAGGAGAACGGGTTCACGAACTACATCGTCTCGGGCGGCGGCCGTGATTTCATGCGGCCGATCACCGTTGCGCTGTACGGCATTCCGCCCGAGCGGGTGGTCGGGAGCTCGGTAGGTCTGGACTACCGGGACGGCGACTTGTTCACCACCGCCCAGCCCGAGTTCCTCGACGACGGCCCGATAAAACCCGTCCGGTTGTGGAGCCGCATCGGGCGCAGGCCGATCCTGGCCGCCGGCAACTCGAACGGCGACATCGAGATGCTGGAGTTCACCCGCGGCCTGCGTCTGTTGGTTCTGCACGACGACGGGAACCGCGAATTCGACTACACCGCAGGCGCGGAGAAGGCGCTCCAGCAGGCGGCGAAGGACGGCTGGACCGTCGTCAGCATGAAAAACGACTGGGCGACCGTCTTCAGTGACCAATGAACTCGTCTGGATTCCGGCGCAGACCGCTGTGCTGGGATCCCAGCAGCACTACACGGAGGAGGGACCGGCCCGGCCTGTCTCCGTCGACGGGTTCTCGATCCAAACCCATCAGGTCACCAACGCAGAGTTCGCCGAATTCATCACTGCGACAGGCTATGTCACGGTTGCGGAACGACCGCTGGATCCCGCGGATTACCCCGATGCGCCCGCGGAGAACCTGCAGCCGGGGTCGATGGTGTTCACCCGCACCGGCGGCCCCGTCGACCTGCGCCACCTGAATTTGTGGTGGACGTGGACGCCGGGGGCGTCCTGGCGGCATCCGGTCGGGCCGCATTCGTCGATCGACAAGCGGGCAGATCATCCGGTCGTGCATGTCGCGTACGAAGACGCCGAGGCGTATGCGTCGTGGGCGGGGCTGTCATTGCCGACCGAAGCGGAGTGGGAAACGGCGGCCCGCGGCGGACTCGATGGCGCGACGTACACGTGGGGCGACGAACCCGAACGGCCGGGACAGCAGCTCGCGAACTACTGGCACGGCGATTTCCCGTGGCGTCCCGACCGTGGCTACGGCCGCACCACAGCCGTCGGCAGCTTCCCGTCGAACGGCTACGGACTCGTCGACATGGCGGGCAACGTCTGGGAGTGGACGACCGACTGGTACGCCGACACCCGTGCAGGCGATCCCTGTTGCGAGGCGGGCAGTTACGACCCCCGCCAGCTACAGTTCCGGGTGCCGCGAAAGGTCATCAAGGGGGGTTCGTTCCTGTGCGCCGACAACTACTGCCTGCGCTATCGCCCCGCGGCACGCCGACCGCAGCCGGTCGATACGGGCATGAGCCACATCGGCTTTCGCTGCGTCAAACGGTAGGCGGCGACCTGACTGGCGGGTGTATCGCGCTACGTTTTCAGCTGCAACAGCGGGCGGCTCGGGGTCTAATCCCAAAGCGCTGCAACGTAGTTGGGCACAGCTCACACGTGTGGAACGGTGTGCCCAGCATTGGCAAGGTATTGGTTTACCAACGCCACCGCGATGGCACCTTCACCCATCGCAGCGGCTACACGTCGGGTCGCCCCGCGGCGCACGTCCCCCGCGGCGAAGATTCCCGGCTGACTGGTTTGCAGAATCGACGGCTGCACGCGCTGTGCCCTGTCTCCCGATCCTCTGTCGAGGTCGGTGCCGGTTAACACGAAACCGTGATCGTCGAGCTCGACGAGGCCGGAAAGCCACGACGACTGCGGCTGGGCGCCGATGAACACGAACAACGCCCGCGCCTCCAGTTGCTTGCGTGACCCCGTCGTGGTGTCTTCGACCTCCACCGAGGTCAAGAATTCGTCGCCGTGTAGCTCCCGGATCTCGGTGTGCGTCATCACCGTGATGCGGCCGTTGCTTTCGATCTGGTCGGCCAGATAACGGGACATCTTGGCGTCGAGGTTGCGGTCGCGCACCAGCAGATAAACTTCGCGCGTGGGGTCGGCCAGGAAAACCGCTGCCTGTCCGGCTGAATTGCCGCCGCCGACCACCGCCACCGGTTCCACACCGCAGGCCTGTCGCTCGTTGATGGTGGCTTCGTAATAGACGTTGGCGGTCTCAAACCTGGCCATGCCGGGCACGTCGAGACGCCGATAGCGCGCCCCCGACGCGACGACGACCGCGCGGGCGCGCACACAGTCCGAACCGCCCAGCTCCGCCCGAAAGTGTCCCTCGTCCAGCGCCACCGCGGTCACCTTCGCGGGCACGGCGACGTGGACACCGAATCTGCCGGCCTGGACGACGGCTCGTTCGGTCAGCTCGGCACCGGAGATACCGGCGGGAAAACCGAGGTAGTTCTCGATGCGAGAAGTGGTACCGGCCTGGCCGCCGACTGCCACGGCGTCGACAGTGGTGACGGTGAGGCCGTCGGAGGCGCCGTACACACTCGCAGCAAGCCCGGCGGGGCCCGCGCCGACGACCAGTAGGTCACAGACGCCGGCCTGTTTCGGCGATACCAAGATGCCCAGTTCGGCGGCGACCTCGGAGTTGGGCGGGTTACGCATCAATTTCCCGATTCTCAGAATCACCACCGGCGTATCGGTGCGATCAACCTTCATCCTTCGCAGGAAGGCATCGACGTCTGGATCCTTCTCGAGGTCGATCCACTTGTGGGGCAAGCGGTTTCGGGTGGCGTACTCCAGCAGCCTGCGGGTGTCTGCGTCATAGCATGAGCCGATGATCCGCATCCCCGCTCCGCGCTCGATCAGCCGCGAACGGCGAATCAGAAAGGCGCGCAGGATCGTTTCCCCCAGCACCGAATCCTGCAATGCGACCTCACTGAGATCAGCAGTGGGCACCGCCAGGATCTTCCCGGCCTGCTCTACTCGGGCGCTGAACAGGGCCGGCTGCCCCTCAAGCATGCCCAACTCGCCGAGTATCTCTCCTTGCCCTTGAACCTCAACCACCCGGTCACCGTCGGGACCACTCTCCACGATGCCGACGCTCCCGCTCAGCACCACCAACAGCTTGCTGACGTGCTCTCCTGCCCGGTACACAACGTCACCGACTTCGGCGGTTCGTCGCTGCCCCCAGGCCTGCAGAACCTCCAGTTGGTCGGTGGTCAAACGCGGGAAAGCCTCATGGCTGTCCCGCGTTTCAGCGGGAGCGATTTCGGCCTCGACGTCGTCAGAAGACATGTGCTGACTGTAGGGTCGGGCAGCGTTGCCACCGCGGCGTTTTCCTGTCCATCATTGCTCCGGCACCCAAGGGCGAGTTTCATGAATTCGGTGACTGACTACGCCGGCATCGATACTACTGTTCCGCCGAGCGGACCGGGCTGTGTGGAGTGCGAACAGCAGCGCGGCTGGTGGTTTCATCTGCGCCGGTGTGCTCAGTGCGGCCATATCGGCTGTTGCGACAACTCGCCGGGCCAGCACGCCACCGCCCACGCTGAAGCAACCGGACATCCCATGCTCACCAGTTACGAGCCGGCGGAACATTGGTTCTACGACTACCGCAATCAACAGTTCTACGACGGCCCGGAGCTCGCCCCACCGGAACATCACCCACTGGATCAGCCGACGCCGGGACCGGCCGGACGTGTGCCGGCCAACTGGCAAGAGCTGCGGCGTTGAGTCCCCCGACATCAGTCGACGGCAGCTGTTTCCAGGCCGGCCACGGTCATTCACGACGAGCCGGTTCGACCGGCTGCCTCGCCGCCAGGTGGAGGGTCCGCTCGACACCGTCGTGCCAGGCGGCGACACCGCGAGCTCGTTCAGCCTGGCCCATGTGAGGCTGCCAGCGGCGTGTGATCGTGTAGTTCGCGCGCAGCTCGTCGAGATCTGACCAGAATTTGGTTGCCAGCCCCGCGGCATACGCGGCGCCGGTGGCGGTCATCTGGGGGTTGGCGGGGGCCGCCACGGGAGAGCCGAGAATGTCGGCTTGGAACTGCATCAGCAGATCGTTTTGCGTCATGCCCCCGTCCACGTGCAGCTCCCCGAGCTGTGCGAGTCCTGTGTCGGTGAGCATGGCCTGCGCCAGGTCATATGTCTGGTAGGCCGCGGCCTCCAGCGCTGCCCGCGCAATGTGTCCCTTGGTGGAGAAGCGCGTCAGGCCGACCATCACGCCGCGCGCGTCGTCACGCCAATATGGTGCGAACAAGCCGGAGAACGCCGGAACGAAGACCACGCCTTGTGAGCCGTCGACCGAGCGTGCGAGGGCCTCGACTTCGCCTGCGTCGTCGATGATTCCGAGGTTGTCACGCAGCCATTGGACAAGTGCGCCGGCGACCGCGACCGAGCCTTCGAGCGCGTAGACCGGGTCCGCATCGCCGAGCTTCCATGCGACCGTCGTGACCAAGCCGTGCTCGGACATCACCGGTTCGTTGCCGAGCGTGAAGAGCAGGAAGGCGCCGGTGCCATAGGTGTTCTTCATGTCGCCGTGGTCGAAACATGTGTGACCGAACAGTGATGCCTGCTGGTCGCCGAGGATGCCCGCGACAGGCACCCCGGCGAAATCGCCGACCCCCACGCCGTACACCTCGCTAGACGAGCGGATCTCCGGAAGCACCTGACGCGGGATGTCCATCAAGCCGAGCAGTTCTTCGTCCCATTGGAGCGTCTGCAGGTTCATCAGCAGTGTGCGGCTTGCGTTCGTTGGATCGGTGGCGTGCACCCCTCCCACGGGACCCCCGGTGAGGTTCCAGAGCAGCCAGGAATCAGGCGTGCCGAAGAGCAGGTCGCCGCGTCTGGCCGCCTCCCGCCTGGCCGGGTCTTGGTCGAGCAGCCACCGAAGCTTCAGTGCAGACGAATACGTCGAGATCGGCAGGCCGGTCCGGTGCTGGAACCGATGGATGCCCCCGTCGGCCGCGAGCGCGTCGGCCACGGCGGCTGTGCGAGTGTCCTGCCATGTGATCGACCGCGCAACCGGGTGTCCGGTCCGTCGATCCCACAGCACGACGCTCTCGCGCTCGTTCGTGATCCCGATGCCCGCCACGTCCGCCGACGATGCGCCCGCCGAGCCGAGCGCCTCATGAATGCACTCCTGGGTTCCCCGCCAGACCTCGTCCATGTCGAGCTCGACCCACCCGGGCTGCGGGTAGTACATGGTTTGGGCTCGTTGGGCCGTCGCGACCGGCTGACCCTTTCCGTCGAAAAGCATGCAGCGCGTGCTGGTGGTGCCGTGGTCGATCGCTGCCACAAACTTGGCGGCCATCGCTCAGGCACCCGTCTTAGTCAGATTCCGGGCCGGTGCGGCTTGGGCCGCGTCGTCGTTCGCCGTCGGTGCCGCCGCAGAGGGGGCCTCCGATTCCAGTTGCATCTTCACGGCCTGCAGGTCGCGGAGTGCGCTGTCGTCGAGGGTTGGGTAGTGCGGGTCGATATCGATCAGCGCATCCGAAATCACCGCGGCGGCCGCGATGCGCGCAAACCACTTGCGGTCAGCAGGGATCACGTACCACGGCGCCCACGCCGTGCTGGTGTGACTGAACATCTCCGAGAACGCCTCCTGGTAGCTATCCCAAAACTGGCGCTCCTCCACGTCGTGCGAGGAGAACTTCCAATTGTGATCGGGCAGCTCGATGCGACGAAGAAAGCGCAGCCGCTGCTCCTCCTTCGAGAGGTTCAGAAAGAGTTTGACGATCCGGAACCCGTTCTCGGACAGATACTGCTCCCAGTCGTTGATCGCTTCGTACCTGCGTTTCCAGACATGATGTTCGCGCGTCTCGGCCGGCAGCTGTTGGCGGAGAAGGATTTCCGGGTGGACCCGGACGACCAGCACCTCCTCGTAATGCGACCGGTTGAAGATGCCGATCTCCCCACGCGAGGGCAGCCGTTCCTGGTAGCGGCGCAGGAAATCCTGGTCGAGCTCGCGCGCTGACGGGACCTTGAAGCTCTCGACCCGCACGCCCTGCGGATTGACGCCGCTCATCACGTGGCGGATCGTCCCGTCCTTTCCCGCGGCATCGAGCGCTTGAAGCACAACCAGGACCCCGTACGTGTCCTGAGCGGCCAGCCGCGCCTGGTACTCCGCGAGGAGCTCGATCCCCTCCTCCAGCAGCGCGACCCCGTCCTCCTTCTTCTTGATCCCCGCTTCGAAGGCGGGATC
>JAVRPG010000162.1:0-2793 GCA_032162325.1 Mycobacterium sp.
CAGGATCGTCTTCGCCCCCACACGGGCGAGCTCGCGTGCGGTGACCAGTCCCAGGCCGCTGTTCGCGCCGGTGACGATCACGGTGCGCCCTGCGAAGGAAGGCAGATCGGAGGCTTTCCATGCACTCATGGCGCCCACCCTAATGCGCCGAAACTGTATTCCAGCAGGCCTCGGGCTTTTCTGCCGGAATACAGTTTCGGCGGGCTACTTGGGCGGAGCTTTGGGCACCGCGACGTTGAATCCCCCGATGACCGCCTCGATGTCCGGCGCTTCCTCGGCGGCCTTCTCCGCGTACCCGGTCACGGTGAACTGGACGAGGTAGCGCTGATTGGCCGGCGGGGCGCCGGTGGCAATGACAATGCGGTTGTAGCTGTGCATGCGGCGGCCGTTGAGGTCGTAGCTGCCCTCGATCATCGACGAGGGAGAGCCGTGCCAGTTGTCGGTCGAGGCGTTGAGCCGCTTGAAGTTCTGCGACAGTTCCGCGTCGGCGTAGCCGTGCTTGATGGCCTCGTTGACGTCGAAGTCGCCGGTGACCTTGAGCACCACCAACATCGCGGTGGGGTAGGTGTCGCCCTTGGCGATCACCTGCGTTCCCGGCGCGAAGTTCGGATTGGAGTACTGCTGCCAGCCCTTCGGCCGCGGCATCGTGACCGTGAGATCGGTGAGCTTGTCGGGCGCGATGGGCTCGCCGGTGACGCCGGCGCCCTCGAGGAACTTGCCGATCGGCACCGGCGCCGCGGTGGTGGTGGGTGGTGGCGCCGTGCTCGACGTCGACCACACCGAGTGATAGTCGGGAGTTTCAGCGCCGCAGGCCGTTGCGGCGAGCACCACCAGCGCGACGGCTGCCGCGCAGTGTCTCGACCTCACAAAATCTCGCGAACCGCGTCGATCGGCCGGGCCAGCCGGGTGCCCTTGGGGGTGACGACGAACGGCCGCTCGATGAGGATCGGGTGCTCGGCCATCGCGTCGAGCAGTTCGTCGTCGCCGGCATCGTCGAGCTTCAGTTCGTCGTACAGCGACTCCCGCTTGCGCACCGCCGTGCGGACGTCGATGCCCGCGTCCTTGATCATCTTGACGAGTTGCGCGCGCGTCGGCGGAGTCTTGAGGTACTGGACCACGTTCGGTTCGATGCCGTTGTCCCGCAACAGGTCCAGCGTCTTGCGCGAGGTCGTGCAGCGGGGGTTGTGGTAGATGGTGGCGGTAGTTTTCGCAGCCATCTACGCCGACCCGTCGAACAGCCCTGTCACAGAACCGTTTTCGAATACCGCGCGGATGGTGCTGGCCAACAGAGGGGCGATGGACAGGACGGTCAGCTGTGGGAACTGCTTGTCCTCGCCGACCGGCAGCGTGTTGGTGACGATCACCTCGCGGGCGCCGCAGTCGGCAAGCCGCTGCGGCGCAGGATCGGAGAGGACTCCGTGCGTCGCGGCAACGAGGACGTCGCCCGCGCCGTCTGCGTGCAGCAGCTTGACGGCGCCGGCGATCGTGCCGCCGGTGTCGATCATGTCGTCGGTGAGGATGCACGTCTTGCCCTTGACGTCGCCGACCACCCGGTTCGACTTCACCTGATTGGGCACCAGCGGGTCACGGGTCTTGTGAATGAACGCCAGCGGCACGCCGCCAAGCGCGTCGGCCCACTTCTCGGCCACCCGCACCCGGCCGGAATCCGGCGAGACCACGACCATGTCGTGGTCGGAGTAGTTCTCGCCGATATAACCGCACAACAGCGACTGCGCGCGCATGTGGTCGACCGGCCCGTCGAAGAAGCCCTGGATCTGGTCGGTATGCAGATCGACGGTGACGATCCGGTCGACACCGGCCGTTTTGAACAGGTCGGCCACCAGCCGTGCCGAGATGGGCTCGCGGCCACGGTGCTTCTTGTCCTGCCGGGCGTACGGATAAAACGGCAGGATCGCGGTGATCCGCTTGGCGCTTCCGCGCTTGAGCGCGTCGATCATGATCAGCTGTTCCATCAGCCACTTGTTCAGCGGGAACGGGTGCGACTGCAGGACGAACGCGTCGCAGCCGCGGACCGATTCATCGAAGCGGACGAAGATCTCGCCGTTGGCGAAGTCGCGGGCGGTCTGCGCGGTGACCGGGACGTCGAGCTCCTTGGCGACCTGTTCGGCCAGTTCCGGGTGCGCGCGACCGGAGAACAGCATCAGATTCTTGCGGTTGTCGGTCCACTCGGTGCCCACAGTGCGCCCTCGCCGGTTGGGGATCGATATCGGCCTTAATGGTACGTACGGGTGGCCGGGTAAATAACAGCTACCCGTTTGTGGGCCAATAATGGACGATCTGAGCTTGTCATACCTGTCCGGGATAGTCGGGTGCATGACGGCGGTGAGGTTGCGTGAGTGGCGTGGGGTGATGCGGGTTGCCGGCCCGTCGGGGGTCGCGATCAGCACCCGGTTGCGCATCACGCCCGGCGACGAGCATGTGCTGGATCTGGTTGCCGAGCATCTGGGCAAGCTGCGGCGGGCGGATCTGGCTCGAGTTAGTCGTTCTCTCGCGTTAGACCCGAGCCTGGACGCCGCGGCTAAGCGGCAGATGCGGCGAGATCGGCTCAACACGCGCAAGAAGGCGTTGACTGCGGAGTCGAGTGCGCGCTCTCCTCCACTACACCGCGCGGCACAAGATCGCTGCCGTCGCGGTGGAGGATCTCGACTTCGCCGACGCCCGCACCGCAGGGCGGGAAACGATGGGCCGAGGATGGCGCGGCAAACGCTTCCGCAAGGCGGTGGCCGGCATCCCGACCGCGGTGTTCCGCCGCCGTTAACCGCCCAAGCCCAA
>JAVRPG010000163.1:0-3877 GCA_032162325.1 Mycobacterium sp.
AGCGCGGCGGGGCTGGCCGACCAGCCGGGCGGACACCCCAGCGTGACGGTCCCGGCCAGCGGCGCGTCGCTGCTGTCGCTGGCCACCGTCAAGCGCAGCGCCACGTCGGTGCCCGCTAAGGCGGTGAGTCGGTGCGGGTACAGATGGGCGACGGCGGGCAGCCCGCCCAGCGGCGCCGGTCCGCGGTTGTGCAGCCAGTACCGCGCGTACAGCGGCTGGCAGTTCTCCGTCTGCGGCGCCAACCCGGTGCCTTCGGCGTGCAGCAGCCTTGGCAGGTCGAGTCGCGCCAGCGCGGTACAGATCTGGTAGCCGTGCAGCGCGGTGTGGTGGCGCTCGCGAAGTGGCCGCTCCAGCAGATCGGCGGGACGCAGCTCCGACACCGTGCCCAGCGACGAGCGCACGACGACGTCGGCGTCACCGCCGCGGGTTTCGACCAGCCGGATGGCCACGTGGGCGGGGTCGACAGGGTGAGCGCTGCCGCGTGCCAGCGGGTTGCCGGCGGCTTTGAGCGCGCCCAGTTGCACCGCGCCGGCCGGGTCGACGTGCAGCAGCGAGCCGGTGGCGGGCAGCCCGCCAACCCGCCCGGTCGCCGTCACGGCCAGCAGCGGGCGGGAGAACTCGGCGCTGCGGGCCGGGACCTCGGCGTGGCGCCAGTCGCCGGCGCCGCACACCAGCGCGTAGTCGAAAACATGCGTCCAATGCTGCAGCTGGAAGTTGGAGCCGTCGGGCGCGGCGCGCCGCGGCTCATCGATCCAGACGCCGGACGGCCACCCGGTGCAGGACCGCATCAGCGCGGTGTGCAGGGTCCCGTCGGTCTCGACGGCGAAACTGGGCACCCCGCGGTTGCACAGTGCGACCGTGTGCGGTTCGAAGCGTTGCAGGCCCGACGGTGCCTGCTGGGTGACGAGGATCTCGGCGTCCGCTAGGTCGTCGGCCACCGACGAGATCGCCGCGGTGAGGTCGGCGTCGTCGCGGCCGGCGATCACCAGCACCGGCAGCGCTCGTGCATCCCGCAGGTCCGCCCCGGGGATCCAACCGGCCGCCAACGGCGCGGCGCCGGGCACCCACACCCTGGCCCGACCGGTATCGGCAAGCTGCCGCTCGACCTCGACGGTGTAGGCCGGATCGGCGGCGGCCAACACCGACTTGGTGAACGCGTTCTGGCCCGGCCCGCCCAGCGCGATGCGGGCGTCGGGCAGGTTGGAGTCGACGCCGAGGCGGCCGTAGCGGGGCTTGTCGGCGCTGCTGCAGGTCGCCGTCACCCCGGCCCGCACCAGTGCGACCATCAGGTCGCGCGCCAGCAGGCCGCCCATCGACTCGGTCGGGGCGACCACCTCGGCCACCGATACCGCGCGCACCCCGTCTCCGATGCGCACCCGGACCGCCGAGGACAGCCCGAACCAGCTATAGGCGGGGTTGTCCAGCGTCCACGGGTGGTCCGCGGTGTCCACCGATCCAGATTCGTTGTGCAGCAACGCGAAACCACGTCCGACGACGGCGTCGCCGACCTCGCTGACCGGCATGGCGCCCGGCACCGGGCACGGCCAACGCAGTCGCAGTAGTTGATCGGAGTCGGTGAAGTCGTCGATGGTGGCGGTGCAGTCCACCCGGTCGACGCCGTGCCACAGCGTCAGTGTCTGGGTGTAGCGCAGCAGCTCACCGACCCGGCCCCGCACGACCAGCCGCTGGCCCAGCGGGCTGCGGTAGGCGCGCACCTCGGCCGAGGTCTCCGACGAGCAGACCACCGGCCCCTTGGGCAGCAGGTGCCACGGGCCCTCGCCGCCGGTCGGGTGCGCCGGGTATTCCTCGTAGACGGCCAGCTCGTTGCCCACACGGTCCTCGGCGATCAACTGCCGGTCATCGCGCACCAGCGACGACACCCCACCGCCACGTGCCGGGTCGACGACCAGCCGGTAGTACTCGTTGGCGATTTCCTTGCCCGCCAACGACTCCCAGCCACTGGCCGCGTCAGTGGCAACGAGCCGGTAGGCCCGCCAACCCAGTGACGGCACGTCGCGGGCCAGCCAGCTGACCGACCGTCCGTCGTGCTCGACCAGTGCGGGCAGCTCAGCGCCGTCGTGATCCAGCACTCGTACCCCGGTGCCGATCGGATCGTCGAGGCGGGCGGTGACGACATCGGTTCGATTGTGCGCCAACGGATTCCACACAACGACATCGCCATCAACCGCGCTGGAGAGCAGCGCCAGCGAGTTGTCCCGCGCCGCGCGGCCGAGCTCCCACGCATCACGCCAGCCGGTCAACAGGTCGAGGTAGACCTGGTCGGACTCCGAGCCGGTGATGGCGTCGTGATGCGCGCCGTAGGCCAACTGCACCCACGCCTTGGCCAGCGCGGCCTGCGGGTAGTCGGCGCCGGCGAGAAGCCCCGCGAACACCGCGAACTTCTCCGCGTCCAGCACGGCGTCTTCGGCCGCGCGGTTGGCCTGTTTGGTGTCGATGAACGACACGTCCTTGCCGGTGTAGATCGGGTTCATGTCCCGGGTTTGCGGCGACGGCACCAGCCCGCGGGCGTCCAACTCGGCGCGCACCGCGCCGAAGAACTCAGACGGCAGCGCGCACACGAACCGCGGCCAGGTGTAGCGCGAACCCCAGTCTCGGTGAATCTCGGTGACCCACTTGTTCGGTGGGGTGTAGTCGGTGCCGACCGGCAGCAACACGTTGCGGGTCAGCGCGACTTTCTTCAACTCTGCGAACAGCTGATAGGTGGCCTGCTCGGCTTCGGTCACCGAGGTCGACTCGTCCATCCACCAGCCGGCCGAATAGTGCGCAGGCATGTAATGGGTGAGCAGCCCCCGCCCGGACGGGGAGATCCACTCGAATTCGCTGCAGAACTGCATGCCCGCTACGCCGCCCTCGTTGTGCAGCGGACCCCACTGGTGGTGCGGTCCGCGTGCCCAGGAAGTCGAGGTCAGCCCGGCGTCGGCGGCCATGCCCGGAAACTGCGGGTCGTGGCCGAAGACGTCGAGCTGCCAGGCGGTGGCCGGGTCGCCGCCGAGCACGTCGCGCTGAAACCCGATGCCGTGCACCATGTGTCGGATCGTTGTCTCCGGGCTGGTGAGGATGGTGTTGGGCTCGTTGTAGGTGCCGCCCATGATCTCCACCCGGCCCTCGGCCATCAGCCGGCGCAGGTCGGCGCGGTCCTCCGGGTGGGTGTCCCAGTAGGGCTTGAGGTAGTCCACTTCGGCCAGCACGAATTTGTATTCGGGTTCGCGGCGGGCCATCTCCAGATGCGCGTGGACCAGGTCGAAAGCGTTGGTCTGGCGGCCTTTTCCGGGCGGGTCCTCAGTCCAGATGCTGGTGTATGCGCCCTGCGTGTTCCACCAAACCGGGTCGTAGTGGAAGTGGCTGATCATGAACATCGTCCACCCGGGCTCGGCGACGGTGAACGCAAACGGTGTCACGCCGCCCGCGACATCGACCCGCGCGGCCCGTCGCTGGCCGACGATCGGGTGCTCGACGGCAACCGGCACCTCGACGACCTCTTGCCCGATGCGGGCGAGCTTTTCCCCGGCCAGGCCGTCACTTTCGACCCGGACCAGCGTCGGCTCGGTGCACCCGCTGACGGTCACTCGGGCCAGCTGCAGCGGCGCGTCCGGCGGGCCGGTGAAAAGTTCCGTCGGCTCCGCCGAGATCACTTGCACTCCCGCACCCTACGACCGGCGCGGCCGCCGCGCGTCGTCACTGACGAGACACGTCGATGATCAGCGGCCGGTGATCCGAGATGGACAGCGTCGGCGCCGAACACGTGTCAGCGACCAGTCGGGCGTCGTCGGTCAGGATGTGGTCGAGCTGACGGTTGGGGGTACCGATCGGAAACGTCAGTGCGGTGGCGAGCGGTCGCAGTCTTGTCCAGTGCTGC
>JAVRPG010000164.1:0-9609 GCA_032162325.1 Mycobacterium sp.
TGCCCGCCCCTGAGCGACTTTGTCGCTCTCTCTCGCCAAAGAGTTGTCGCTCAGAGCCGGGCAATTTGCATCACCTCCCGCGGCCCGACCAGCGTCGCGGCCGCCCGCGGCCGCCAACAGATCATGCGGGGTTGAACTTGAAGCTCACCTTCACCACACCGTGGTCGCCGGTGCCGGTCCCTTTGTGGTCCTCGAAGTTGAGGTGGTCGTTGTTGATGACCAAACCGTCGAACAGCCATAGGCGTTTTCTGCTGTTGTCGTAGAACTGCTCGCTGACGAGTACGTGGTCGAGCGACTCGCGCAGGCCCTCGTGCACGTGGGTGTAGTAGACGTCGCGGGTATCCCGGTACTCCTGCAGCGTCTGCGCGGTGTACAGCCCCACATCGGCACCGCCTACGGCGTCGCCCACCAGGAACCGGGGCTGTTCGGTGAGGATGTTCGCGGTATTGCTTGACTGCCCGTCGTTTATATCGCCAAGAACGATGACCGGCGTTGTGGTGCCCTTCATTACCCCGGTCAGCATCACGCGGAGCGCGACGGCCTCGGCGGTTCGCCGGATTGTCGAGATGCCGGCGCCCAGAGCCGTCTGGTGCGGCTTGTACATGTCGGGATCGGCGACGAACCACGGTTCCTTGTTGACCCGCGTCGGCAGCTTGGACTTGAGGTGGCTCACGAACACTTCGGTCGGGGTTTGGTCGTCTCGCAACTTGACCTGGAACCGCAGCACCGGCCGGGAGAACGCCTTGATCCTGAGTTTGATCTCCGGCGCTTGCTTATCGGCCGGATCCTTCTTCAGCTCCAGTCGCACCGCCTCGGGAAACTTGTCCACCCACTGCGGTTCTCCGGCGAGAAACTCCTTGCGCACCAGCGCCCCGCAGACGATCTTGGCACCGGTGGCAGGCGTAGCCAGCGCGTCGTAGGTGTCCTTGAGCCGCTTGGGCTGGTCCTTGGTGCCGTAGTTGTAGTCCAGTACGGCGCCGAGCGCCTTCTTGCTCCATAGCTCCTGCAAGCCGACGATGTCCGGGTTGAGCGTGGTCAGCTGCCAGACGATCCACTGGATCTTCAGTTTGAATTGGTCTGGCGTCCAAGGTGTTTGCCCCTCGTTCATGGGCTTGCCCGGTTCCTGGAGGTTGAACAGGTTGAATGTTGCGACGCTGAAATCCTCGCGGTTCATCGACGACTCCCCTCGTAGTGGAATGAACTCCGCGAAGTCATCGTGGTGCAAATCTGCTCCAGCATCACGCGTAGCCGACTACTCGAACAATGTCGGAAACCGCGCGAGCTCAGTGGCCGTCGGCGGCGACAACGGCGTCCGCGAACTGTTGCGGCGCCTCCTGCGGAACGTTGTGCCCGATGCCGTCGAGAACCCGGTGCGAATACGGCCCGGTGAACATCTTGCGGTAGGCGGCGCCGTCCTTGTTCGGCCCGTCGAAGTCACTGCCGATCGTGATGGTCGGCACCGTGATAGCCGGGCTGGCGGCCAGCTTGCGGTCGAGGTCGTCGTACTGCGGTTCGCCCTGTGCGAGACCAAGCCGCCAGCGGTAGTTGTGGATGACGATGTCGACGTGATCCGGATTGTTGAATGCTGCCGCCGATCGGTCGTAGGTGGCGTCATCGAACTTCCACGTGGGCGAGGCTTCTTGCCAGATGAGCTTGTTGAAGTCGTGGGTGTTCTGGCGGTAGCCGCGGACCCCTCGATCGGTCGCGAAGTAGTACTGGTACCACCAACCGTGCTCGGCTTGCGGAGACAAAGGCTGTTGATTGGCAACGAGATTGACGATCAGGTAACCACTCACCGACACCAGCGCCTTGACCCTCTGCGGCCATACCGCGGCGATGATATCGGCAGTCCGTGCGCCCCAGTCGAAGCCGACGAGCACGGCACGGTCGATCTTCAGGGCGTCCATGAACGCAACGGTGTCCTGCGCCAGCGCGGACTGTTGGCCGTTGCGCACGGTGTCCGGCGAGCGGAACCGGGTGCTGCCGTAGCCGCGCAGATACGGGACGAGCACGCGGTATCCGCGGCCGGCGAGGATTGGCGCGACGTCGACGTAGCTGTGGATGTCGTAGGGCCAGCCGTGCAGCAGGATGACGGGTGGGCCGTCGGAATGGCCGTCTTCGGCGTATCCGACGTTCAATACCCCCGCGTCGATCTGTTTGAGCGAGGCGAACGACGTATGCGGTGCCGGAGGCGGAGTCGGCCCAGGCGTCGACGTACAGCTCGCCAGAGATGTTGCGGCGACGGCCAACCCGACGGTGCGTGCGAAGTCGCGTCGTGTGATCACATGTGACACCTTTCAGTACATGTCAGCTGAACGGTGGCCGCCGATCGAGCCGTCGCGACCCCCACACCAGCCGACCGCCACACCCGTGCGATCCAGTCGGCGTCCTCGTCGGTGACGAGGTTTCGCATCACCCGCACTGCGATGTTCGTCAGGAACGCCGACCGCATGGCCAGAGGCCCCGTGCACGCGGCCCTCGAGCCACGCCCCGAGCCCCAGCCGCTGCAATTCCAGGACCGCGCGCGGTGTCAGACCGTCGCCGCAGGCCTTGTCGCGGGGGAATTGCGCGGAGTCGATCACCAACACGTCGCGCCCGCCTCGGCAAGCCCACGCGGCCGCCGCCGAACCCGCAGGCCCTGCCCCGACGACGACCACGTCGGCTCGCGTATCCATAGCTCCCAGTATGTTGGCAGGGTGAGGACACCAGCGAGTGTGGTGGCGGGAGTGGATTTCGGGGACCCCGTCTTCGCGCGCGAGGTCCGCGACGGGGTGGCCCGCATCGAGGACCTGATGCAGGCGCTGCCGCGGATTGCGCGTGCGGTGTCGTCGAATCCGGACGCCGACGTGTATTTGGCCGAGTCGATCCGCGCATGGCCCGACCAGGCGGAGCTGGCGCACCGGATTTCCGACGCCGGCTGGTCGGCGGTGCGGTGGCGCAATCTGACGGGTGGCATCTTCGCGCTGCATGCGGCGACGAAACCGCTGAGCTAGTTGGCGACCTGGATGCCGCTGCCGGCACCGGGCGGCAGGCGACTTCTCCCAAGCTGTGTTGCGTTGGGGGAGAAGGCTGTTCACTGGCGGGGGCGCAGACTCCGACTTGGGGAGAGCTACGTCCCAATTGCCCACCTCACAGCGATTTTGTCGCTCGTCGTCGCGGGGTTGTCGCTCAGAGGTGGGCAATTTCCACAGCGCCTCCCGCCTCCGCCAGAGCATCGGCGACCGTCGACCGATGGCACTCAATCGCATCGCGTTCGAAACACATCAACGCCACCCGTTGTTGTATAGCCAGCCGAAGCAATTGATCGAGGGCCGTACGGCCTTCCGGCGTTGCTAGCACGGCTCGATATCGCGCGATGGCGTCCGCACCACCACGGCGAAAGGCTTCGCGGTTGGCTTGCGGATTGCCGAGCTGAGGCAGATGTAGGTAGTCGATTCCGGCCTCCAGTAGCCGCGCCGCGAGCTGTCGCTTCGACAATCCCGCTTTGCGGGACAGCGGTGTGAGTCGCACGTCTACAAGGGTTTTGACTTCCGCGGCGACCAAAGCAGCGATGACGTCGTCGACCGTACGGCGTTCGTAGCCGATGGTGATCACCTCGGGATTGGCCATCCTGATCCAAGCGTATGCACCAGCCGAGCGGCGATCCGTCGGGAGCGGGTTTCCATCGTCGGAAGACCCTGTGAGTTAACTGAGCGCCGGCGAAGTCCCTGCGCTCCTTTACGAAGGAAAGAACAAGTACCACACCAGGTTTCGCGTTGACGTCGGAACCGGGATTGAGTTCCCCAATCGGGGGTATCCTCCGGCTTACTTGGAGGCGTCCAACGCGTTAACGCAGAGTATTGGAGTGGCTGAACAGTGAACATCATGCAGGGCGCGGTTCGCGTCGTAACACGGTCAGCGGAGGCCACTGCCGCCGCGGCAGGCGCCGTTGGTGGCGCCGCCGTCAATGGCGTCATCGGCGGTATGCAGGGCACGGTGGCCGGAATCAAGAACGGAATCAGCAGCGGTAGCCACTCCACCCCGGCCGCCGCCCTGACCCTGGCAGCAATTGGTGCAACCGGATTGGTGGAGTGGCCCATCCTCCTGGGCGTCGGTGGAACGGCTTTGGTGGTGCGCCGGCTTAACCAGCGGTCAGACAGACAACCAAAGCCGACCTTGACGTCGGTGCCGAATGCCCCGCGGCGAGCCGCTCCGAAGCCGGCCGCCAAGCGCAGCTCCGCGCGGAAGACGACTAAGGCCACCAAGGCGCCGGCGCGCAAGTCGGCGGCTCGACGCCGCGCCCCGGCCAAGCGGTAGTGCGGTGAATTTTGCCCAACTGGTGCGGGACTCCGCATCGCTGCCTTTTCGCGCCCTCGAGACCGGCCTGAGAACTGCTTCGGCCGTCACCGCCGTCGGCGTGGGTTTGGTCGCCAATCCGGTGCGCGCTGCGGGCCTGCCGGGCGGACAGGTACTGGGATCGATCGCCGACGTCGCGTCGGAATTCGTCGGCGGTGAGCGGTCTCGGCGCTGCTGGTGTGCCGAGAACCGCTGCTGGATCGAAGTGCGCGGACTCGACCAGACCGCACCCGAGGACGGACTCGGCAAGCTCGTCGTCGAGAAGCTGAGCGCCCAGCCCGGCGTCAGGTGGGTGAAGCTGAACTATCCGCTGTCGCGCGCCGTCGTGGCAACCGACGATGACACGACATGCCTTTCCGACCTGTGCGACGTCATAGCCGCCGTCGAGGAGCAGGCGGCCAAGACTGCGAAGCCACCGCCACGCCCGGTTGACCTGCCGGCCGACGGCATCGTCCTCGCGGCCAGGGTGGCTGCGGCGGCGACCAGTGCCGTTGGTCTGGCCACGACGCTCGCCGGCCGTGCCCTCATGTGGCCGCGACTGCCTCAAGGCCTGGCCGCGGCCGTCACTGTCGTGGACTACCAGCCCCGACTGCGCCGGCTCGTGGAGGAGCGGCTCGGGACCGCTGCGGCCGATACCGCGCTGGCGTTCGCGTCCAGCGTCGCCTACACCCTGACCCAGGCGCCGGGGTCGCTGGCAGTCGACCTGCTCATGCATCTCGCCCGCGCCGCCGAGACACAGTCGGCGGCACTGGCGTGGCAACGGCGCGAGCCGACACTCGCCGAGCACGCCGCCTGCGGCGACGCTATTGGGCCCTCGCCGCGGCCACGACCCCGTCCTGCGGGACCGATCGAGCGACACGGCGATCGCAGCGCAGCGGCCCAGAGCCTGGGGGCGGCGGCGGTCGGCATCGCCACCGCCAACGTGAACAGCGCCGCCACCGCCGCGTTGGTGGCCGCGCCGAAGGCCGCCCGCAACAGCCGAGAGGCCTTCGCCGCCACGTTGGGTCGCGGGCTGGCCGAACGCCACAGTGTGCTGCCGCTTGAGGCGGAGGCGTTGCGACGGCTGGACCGGGTGGACGCCGTGATCATCGATCCACGCGTGTTGTCCACCGACGGGTTGCGCGTCGGGCGTATCCGGCACGTGGCCGATCATGATCGCGCGATGGCGTGGCAGTGTGCTCAAAGCGAAATCGACCGCGGGACAATAGGTTTAGGTTGGCACCCGGTGCAGGCAACGAACGGGCGAAGACCCGCAGGTGAAGTGCTGGTGCGCAACGCCTACCACCCGCTCGCGTCGGCGGTGCTGCGTGAAGCGCGGCGCAGTGGCGCCGAGGTCGTGTCGTTGGACACCGATGCGCTCGACGAGCTGCGCTCTGCCTTCGACGAGCTGCATCCCTACGACCGAACCCTTGACAAGGGTCTGGCCGAACTGGTCAACCGCCTGCAACAGGACGGCCGCACCGTGGTGGTGGTGTCGCGCGCCGCAGCGCAAGCACTCGCCGACGCCGATGTGGCGATCGGCATCGGTAACGCACCCGCGAGGTGGCATGCCGACCTACTCGTGGATGACCTAGACGGCGTGTGGCGCATCATGCATGCCCTGCCCGCGGCACGTCGGGCCAGTGAACGGGGAGTAGAGATTGCCATAGGCGCCTCGCTGCTCGGCGCGCTGCTGATGATCCCCGGGGTTCGTGGCCGCGGCCCGGGTCCTGTCACCGCCGGTGCCGGCGCCGGCGCCTCGACGGGCTACTGGCTCGCGAGGAGTGTGCTCAACACCGCGTCGCCGCCGGAGGAGAGGATGGACGAGTGGCACGCGTTGTCGGTCGAGCAGGTGCGCAGTCTGCTGCCACCGCCTCAACCGATCGCCCCAGTCCAATCGAAATCGCGCCTGAGCGCGTCCGCCGCGACGGCGGCGACAGTGGCCCGTTCGGTGGGTAACCCTCTGCGCCGCAATGTGGTTGAGTTCGCTACCGCGATGCGTGACGAGCTATCTGACCCGTTGACGCCGGTGCTGGCCGTCGGATCGGCGGCCAGCGCGGTTCTTGGCTCGCCCGCCGATGCGGTGCTCGTCGGTTCGGTGCTGACCGGAAACGCTGCGCTGGCCGCTACTCAGAAGCTTCGCGCGGAGCGGCTGTTGCGGCGGCTCCTGGCTGTGCAGGATCCACCGGCGCGGCGAGTGATCGACGGGCACGGTTATGAAACCGTGGAGGCCGCAAAGCTGAGGCCAGGCGACGTGATCGAGGTGCGGCCCGGTGAGGTGGTGCCTGCCGACGCCCGTCTGGTCGACGCCGCGGACCTCGAGGTGGACGAGGCGTCGCTCACCGGCGAGTCGCTGCCGGTGCTCAAGCAGGTGGAACCCACGCCTGCGGTGCCGGTGGCAGAACGTGCGTGCCTCGTGCATGCGACAACGACGGTGGTGGCAGGCACTGCGGTCGGAATTGTGACTGCGGTGGGCGCGCAGACTCAGGCCAGGCGGGCGATGCGGGGCCCAGGCTCACAAGCTTCGAATGTGGGACTGCAGGCGCAATTGCGGGATCTCACCGATCGGGCCTGGCCGGTCAGCCTTGCCGGCGGTGCATTGGTGACGGGGCTCGGTCTGCTGCGGCTCACGGGTCTCCGGCAGGCGGTCAGCAGCGGCGTCGCGGTGACTGTCGCGGCCGTTCCCGAAGGTCTGCCGCTGGTCGCGACGCTTGCTCAACAGGCGTCTGCGCGCAGGCTGACTCGGTCGGGTGCGCTGGTGCGTACCCCGCGCTCGGTCGAGGCGCTCGGCCGTGTCGATGTCGTGTGCTTCGACAAGACAGGAACCCTTAGCGAGAATCGGTTGCGCGTCACGCGCGTCGAATCCCCGGCAGGCGTGACCGAGGCGGACGTGCTCATCCACGCTGGCCGCGCCACACCCCCGCCCAACGGCGATCGCCACGAGCACGCCACGGACACCGCGGTCGCGACGGCTGCCCAGACGTTTGACGATTCGGCGCGGCCGGCCGAGGCGCACTTGCCGTTCCGTTCCGGGCGGCCGTACTCCGCCTCGATTCACGGTCGGGAGTTGTCGATCAAGGGCGCTCCCGAAGTTGTGCTCAAAGCGTGTGGGGACGCCGGTCCCCAGGTGCAGCGGCTGGTGCAGAAGATGGCCGCCGACGGGCTGCGTGTGCTGACCGTCGCCCGTCGCGAGTTGTCCGAGGCGCAGGTCGCCTCCGCGCGTGAGGATGCCGACGCCTTCGCCGAATTGTGCGCAGAGAGTTTGCAATTCACCGGCCTGCTGGGGATTGCGGATACGCCCCGGCCGGACGCGGCAGGCGTCCTCAAAGGATTGGGCGACGCCGGCATCGGGGTGCGGTTGATCACCGGCGACCATCCGGTCACCGCGACGGCGATCGCCGCTGAACTCGGCTTACCGGTCGATGACGATGAGGTCATCAGCGGCGCCCAATGGGAGGCATTGCCGCGTCGCGAACAGGAGAACGCCGTGCAGAACGGTGTCGTCTTCGCGCGGATGTCTCCGGAACACAAGGTGCAGATCGTCGCGACGCTCGAGCGGCTGGGCCGCGTGTGTGCGATGGTCGGTGACGGTGCCAACGATGCGGCGGCTATCCGTGCCGCGACCGTCGGGGTCGGCGTGGCCGGGCACGGTAGCGACCCGGCCCGCACCGCAGCCGACGTGATGCTGCTCGACGGACGGATCGGGTCTCTGCTGGATGCGCTCGATGAAGGCAGCCAGTTGTGGCGCCGGGTCCAGGGCTCGGTGGCAATACTGCTCGGTGGAAACGCGGGCGAGGTCGCCTTTTCGATCCTGGGTACCGCACTGACGGGTCGATCACCGTTGAACACCCGGCAACTGCTGCTGGTGAACATGCTCACCGATGCCCTTCCCGCCGCGGCGCTGGCGGTGAGCCAGCCCGCCTACGAGCACTCGAACGGAAGACGTGGACCGGATCAGGCCGAGCTGTGGCGGACGGTCGCTGTTCGCGGTGCGACGACGGCGGGTGCGGCCACGGCGGCGTGGGCACTGGCCAGTGTCACCGGTACCCGGCGGCGTGCATCGACCGTCGCGTTGGTCGCTTTGGTATCTACCCAGCTCGGGCAGACACTGATCGATTCGCACGACCCGCTGGTCGTCGCGACCGCCGTCGGTTCTCTAATGGCGCTCGGTGCGCTGATCAGCACCCCGGTGGTGAGTCAATTGCTCGGCAGCACACCGTTGGATCCGCTTGGTTGGGCGCAGGCGCTCGGGACTGCGGCCGCAGCGACGACGGTCGCAGCCGTCGCGCCAAAGATGTTCAGGTTTGGCAAACGCGAGGCCTACGATCAGTCGTCGATTTCGACGACACCGACTCGCCAAAGCACCGCGTACAGCTCGCGCAATGGCACCGTCAGCAGTCCGGTGACAGCATCGGTCAACGGGTCGGGGCCGATGGATATAGAAAGTCCTGCCACCC
Source organism: Mycobacterium sp. (assembly GCA_032162325.1). Lineage (GTDB taxonomy): Bacteria > Actinomycetota > Actinomycetes > Mycobacteriales > Mycobacteriaceae > Mycobacterium. The sequence goes on from JAVRPG010000164.1 coordinate 8,772, forward strand.
CTGTCACGGTGGGGAAGCCAGGCATACAAACGTCGAATACGCCATGACGGGAGGGCAACAAATGGGCGAAAAGTCACGCAGCACCAGCCACCGCGATGCCGTCGAACGTGTCCGGAAGGGACAGGGTTTCGCCCTGAACCTGCCCCTCGTCGGCCGTGTGCGAATTCCGCGCCCCGAGCACGTCGCATATTTCGGGGCACTCGGTGTGCTTGCCGCGGTGGAGATCATCGACTGGCCGATTGCACTGGTGATCGCCGCCGGGCATGTGCTGGTGAACAACGAGCACAACCGCGTGGTCGAGCAGGTCGGCGAGGCGCTCGAAGGCGCCTGATCGCTGGTGCGCCACGGCTTGGGCTTCCGGTGTCCCTAGGACGGGCGCGATATGCTTCAGGCCATCCAGCCAGCTCACAGGAGATTGACAATGTCCACGTTCTGGCCGTACGTCCGCATTCAGCTGACGGTGTTTTGTTGGGGATCGTCGGGCCGATCTTTTTGATCATCTTCTTTGCGAGTCGGACTAGCTGAACGGCGGCCGGCTGTCCAGACGCCGCGACCCCGCGCCCGCCGACCGCCACACCCGCGCGATCCAGTCGGCGTCCTCGTCGGTGACGAGGTTGCCCATCACTCGCACCGCGATCTTCATCAGGAACGCCGAGCGCATGGCCAGAGGCCCCGTCGACGGCAGGAACCGCGGGACGGTCAGCAGTAACCCCAGCCGGCGCGCGACCGAGAACCCCCGCGCGTAATGCGCCGAAAGCACCGCAGGCCACGCCGACGACAGGTCACCGGCCCCCAGCAGCTCGGCCGCCAGCCTGCCCGTCTCCAGCCCGTAGTCGAT
>JAVRPG010000165.1:0-3301 GCA_032162325.1 Mycobacterium sp.
CCCGCACAATCCCGTCATCGTGCATACGTTCGTCAGCCGCAACGATCCCGGCGTGCGCGTCGAGGAGACATGGGACGCGTTGGGCGTGCGTGCGACGGCCAGCCACGACACCGTCTTCGACCATGCCTTCGCCGAGGCGCACAAGACGATCGCCGTACAACCCATCTATCCCGACTATGTCGGCCTGCTTCTGTCGTGGTATCTCCCGCTATTGTCGAGCGTGTACTTCGGCATCGACCGCCGTGCGCTCGACCTCGCGATTCTGGGCGCACAGACGCGGACTTCGCTGCGCGAAGGTGTCGCGCTGCACGCGCAGAAGCCTGCCGTGCAGCGGCAGATCGCCCAGGCCGAGATCAAGCTCGAAGCGGCGTCGGCCCTCGTGGAGGCCGCCACCCGCCCCGAGCCAGGCGCCTGGCAGGCCCTGCGGGCTTTGGCCGCAAAGGAATTCGCCACCACAACGGCCCGCGAAGTCGTCGACATCGCGGTGCAGGTCGTCGGTGCTTCGTCCGTCTCAAAACGTCACGAGCTCGAACGTCTCTACCGTGACGTACGCACCGGGTCACTGCACCCACCCAACACCGACGCCGTGCTGGAGGCCATCGGCGCCGTGGCCCTCGGCCAGAGCCCGGAGCCGGCTCCCGGTCCAGCCGAAGGGTGATATGCAAGTTCTCGAAGCCGGACCGCGCCTCTCGCCGGCATTGGGACGGCTCTGCTCGGCGCGTTCACCGCGGTCCGGCGGGCATTCCTCACGGTACTGACGGACTTCAGCACAACGCTGAGCCGCGTTCTGTCGATGGGTGCAGTGCGGGAATGAATCAGCGGACGAGCGGGTTCCTCTACGGCAACACCACCCAGTCCCCAGCGTGCGGGTGCTCCGGCCAGGACCGATGGAGGAGACCAGGCGTGATCACGACAACCGACGCGGCCGCGAAGGGTCACCGATGAAGTTTCTGCTGATCACGCTGATTACTCATCATCCGGATCCCGTGACGGATGAGAAGAAGAGTCCGGCCGATCGGCTGCGCGATGTCATCGACTCTGCGGTGCTCGCCGAAGAACTGGGTTTCGACGGCTTTGCCGTGGGCGAGCGGCACGAGGATCCGTTCATCTCGTCCTCGCCACCGGTGGTGCTGAGCAACATCGCGGCGCGGACATCGAAGATCGGATTGTTCACCGCGGTGACGACGTTGAGTCTGCTCGATCCGGTCCGCGCATTCGAGGACTATTCGACGCTCGACAACCTGTCGGGTGGGCGGCTCGAACTGATCATCGGCAAGGGCAATGGCGCGGCGCAGGCCGAGTTGTACCACGTGACCGCCGCCGATCAATGGGACCGCAATCGCGAAGGCTACGAGTTGTTCCGACTGCTGTGGGACAACGACCGGGTGACGTGGTCGGGCCGGTTCCGGCCGTCTCTCGTCAACGCCAAGGCACTCCCCCGGCCGCTGCAGCAGCGAATCCGGGTCTGGCACGGCAGCGCGACGAGCAAGGACTCCGTGGATCTCGCCGCACGTTTCGGTGACCCAGTCTTCTCCGCCAATGTGACCTACCCCATCGAGCCCTACGCCGAGCTGGTGCGGCACTACCGGCAGCGGTGGGAGTTCTACGGTCACCGACCCGAGGATGCCCTGGTCGGCGCGGGAACTGCCGGGTTCCACATCGCTGCGACATCGCAGCAAGCGGTGGCCGAGTACCGACTCGCGTTCGAGACGCGCCTGGCGTTCCAGCGGCGCGCCGGGCTTCCGGTGGTGTTTGAATCGATCGAGGACTTCGTCGAGCGCAGCTCGGCGCTGATCGGTAGTCCGCAGCAAGTGATCGACAAGGTGGGTCGTTACCACGAGCAGCTCGGTCACGAGGTGATGCACCTGAGTGCCGAGGCCGACGGTGTGACGGTCGGCCAGAAGCGTCGCAGCCTGGAGCTGTTCCAGTCCGACGTGGCTCCCGTTCTTCGTGAGCGGATTCCCAGCAGGCCGCTGGCAGCGCAGTCGAGTCGGAAAGAGGTTGTGTTGTGAGCGTTTTCGCGCTGGGTATCGAATTGGACGGCGAGGGAAACCATCCGGCGGCATGGCGCCGTGCCAGCCATCCGCCGAGCGAGTCGCTCAGCGGACGCACGCTGACCCAGAAGGTGCGTGCCGCCGAGAACGCGGGATTCACGTTGGCAACGTTCGAGGATTCGATTCTGCTGCCCCGCAGCGGCAACACAGGACGCGTCGATGCGGTCAACCGGGCATCGTTCGTCGCCGCGACGACCTCGACGATCGGCCTCGTCCCGGTCGTCGAGACCACGTACGCCGAACCGTTCCACACCTCCTCGCAGCTGGCCACCCTCGACTACGCCTCACGCGGTCGTGGCGGCTGGATCGCTGCTCGGGTCACCGAACCCACGGCGGGAAGGGCGTGGGGCAGGCCGATCCTCACCGAGCATGCCGACCTGGACCGCGAGCAGCGGGATTCCATCAGTGTGGTGCGTAGCCTGTGGGATTCGTGGGAGGACGATGCCGTGATCCGCGATTACGCGAGTGGCCGATTCCTGGATCGGGACAAGCTGCACTATGTCGACTTCGAGGGTGAGTCGTTCACGGTGAAGGGCCCGGCGATCGTCCCGAGACCGCCGCAGGGGCAATTGGTCGTGTTCGGCACCGAGGCCGATCGCGAGCAGGTCGACGTCGTGCTCGTTACCGAACCGGATCGCGAGTCGGCAGTCGATGCAGCGAGTCGTAGCCGCGGGCTGACGTTCGTCGAGATCGCCGTCACGCTCGACACACCGGACGCCTCTGCCGCCGACCGCCTCGCCGCCCTGAACCGGCACGAGCCGGCCGTTCACAGCCCCCGGCTCGAATACATCGGCACCACAGACGGATTGGTGGAACTGCTGACGGAGCTTGCCGTCCACGCCGACGGTGTGCGTCTGTTCCCCACGGTGATCGACGAAGACCTGCCTGCGCTCGCACGCTACGTCCTGCCCGCCTTGTTCACGTCGGGCGTGGCGCATCGCCCGGTACCCGGGTCGTCGCTACGAGGCAACCTCGGCCTCACCCGGCCCGTGAACCGCTACGCGAAGGTCTGAATCAACCATGAGCTCTTCCGACGTAACTCGCCCCGATGCTCAGGTGCACCTCGGCGTCTTCTTCCAAGGCGTCAACCACACGACCATCTGGTCGGATCCAGCGAGCGGCTCTCAGATCGACTTCGAGACCTTCCGTCGCATGGTCACGACGGCCGAGCGCGGACTGTTCGACGCCTTCTTCCTCGGTGAGGGTCTGCGACTACGGGAGCAGGACGGCAAGATCCTGGGCCTCGA
>JAVRPG010000166.1:0-6504 GCA_032162325.1 Mycobacterium sp.
TCCCAACCGTCGAACTCCATGCGGAACCAGTAGTCGACGAGGAAGTTCCAAAGGTACTTCTGGCGCTGCATCGTCGCCTCATCTTGACCGCTCAACTCCCAGTCGCCTGCGCGCTTGTTCAGCCGGCCCGTGAGCCCCTCATCGTGTTGCCGACGCCGGGCGTCCATGCGGGCACGCGCCTCGTCGGCGTGTTGCTCCGCCTGTTTCCTGACCTTGGGAGGCCGATGATCGGTGCCAGTAGTCATGCAGCCTGGTTACCCAGGTTGTGCAGGGTGTCACACCTCGTCGTCGGCACCCGGCTCGTCGGCGTACCGGCCCGGGTTGAAGATCGACGCGATCGCGCCGATCAACATCATCACCGCGGCGGCGATGAACACCACCGTCAGGCCGGAGTGGAACGGCTCGGTGATCAACTGCGGAAAGAACGTCTTCCCGGTCAGCACGTCGACGTTGACGCCGGAGTCCTGCAACGCGCCAGAGGGTGCCAGCAGCTCGGCGATCGGGTTGTAGCCGAGGAACGCCGCGAACAGGCTGCCGACGGGCGGCAGATTGGCGACGTCGCTCGCAACCGATGCCGACACGCCCTGTGCCTGCAGGCCACTGCTCATCGCGGACGGCAGCGTGTGGGACAGCCCGATGATCATCAGCGAGAAGAAAACGCCGATCGACAGCGACGAGCCGGCGTTGAAGAACGTCGCACGTACCCCCGAAGCGGCGCCGCGCTGGGCGGCAGGCACGCTCGACATGATCGCCGCGGTGTTTGGTGCGGTGAAGATGCCGCCGCCCAGGCCGTTGAGGAACACCAGCACGGCGAAGAGTAGGTAGTTGAAGTCGACGGGGATCATCACCAGCGCTACGAAGGTCGCCGCCATCAGCAGCATGCCGCCGACCGTGAACGGCCGCGCGCCGAAGCGGTCGGACAGTGATCCCGCAAGCGGGCCCGCCACCAGGAACCCGGCCGTCATCGGGAGCAAGTAGATACCGGCCCACAACGGAGTGGATTCAAAGCTGTAACCGTGCAAGGGAAGCCAGATGCCCTGCAGCCAGATGATGAGCATGAACTGGAGGCCGCCGCGGCCCATCGAGGACATCAGCCCGGCCAGATTGCCCATGCCGAACGAGGCGGACCGGAACAGCCTGATGTCGACCATCGGCGAATCGATGTGCAGTTCGATGAAGCAGAACGCCACCAGCGACAGCAGCCCGAAGGCGATCGACCCCAGCACCCACGGGTTGGTCCAACCGGTAGTGGAGTCACCGTAGGGCTGGATGCCGTAGGTGATTCCCGTCAACAGCACCGTAAGGCCGATGCCGAAGGACAGGGTGCCGGCCCAGTCCAGTCGGCCTGGCGTACGGACCCCGAGTTCCTTGAGCGACCGGATGCTCCAGATGGTGCCGAGGATGCCGATCGGCACGCCGACCCAGAAGATGGCCTTCCAGTGCCACTCGGAGAGGAAGCCACCGATCAACAATCCAAGGAACGACCCCGCAACGGCAGCCACCATGTTGACCCCGAGCGCCATGCCGCGCTGGTTGGCGGGGAACGCGTCGGTCAGGATCGCCGATGAGGACGCCATCAGCATCGCGCCGCCCACGCCTTGGACCACGCGCCAGCCGATCAGCCACAGCGCCCCACTGCCCATATGGAAGGGGTCGAAGGACAGCGCAATGGCGGCGAACGTGAAGACGGCGAAGCCCAGGTTGTAGATGCGGACCCGGCCGAACATGTCACCGAGGCGGCCGAACGGCACGACGAGCACCGCGGTCACCACCAGGTAGCCCATCAGCATCCACAGCAGATAGCTGACATTGCCGGGCGCGAGCGGGTTCAGGCCGATGCCACGGAAGATGGCGGGCAACGAGATCAGCACGATCGACGCGTTAATCGTGGCCAACAGCGTCCCCAGGGTGGTGTTGGACAGAACGACCCACTTGTAGGACGGGTGGTCGTGATCCATGCGCCGCCGACGGCGGGCGGTCTCGGCAAGTGCCGTGTCGACATCCGCCACAACCGGGGGTTTCGTCATCTCTATCTCAGTCGTCATTTCTTCGCTATTTATCCAATGCGTCGTCGTGCACAAAACACATATATTAGCTATACAAAGCATCCGCGGGCAATTCCTGTTCCTCCCCCGTTCCCGCTGACGCTCCCCCTGCGCTAGCGTGGCAGGGGTCCACACACGGGAGCGCACACCAAGTGCGCTGAGAGGACAGCTGGGGCTGTCGACCGTACGAACCTGACCGGGTAATGCCGGCGTAGGGAGATGCTCAAAAATGCACCAGTCTGAAGTTTCCGCTTCAATCCCCGTCACCACCGGCCCCATTGCGGGCAGCACCAAGATCTACCGCGACGGAGTGCCATTCCGCCGGGTGAACCTGACCAACGGCGAACACCTGGACCTGTACGACACGTCGGGGCCGTACACCGACCCGGACGCGGTCATCGACCTGACCGCGGGGCTGCCGCCACGGTCGGGCGTGGTTCGCGACCGCGGCACGCAACTGCAGCGGGCACGGGCTGGTGAGATCACCGCGGAGATCGCGTTCATCGCCGCCCGCGAAGGCGTGCCTGCCGAACTGGTGCGCGATGAGGTGGCCCGCGGCCGCGCGGTGATCCCGGCCAACCACAACCACCCCGAGAGTGAGCCGATGGTCATCGGCAAGGCGTTCGCGGTGAAAATCAACGCCAACATTGGCAATTCGGCCGTCACCAGCTCGATCGCCGAGGAGGTCGACAAGATGGCGTGGGCCACCCGCTGGGGTGCCGACACCATCATGGACCTCTCGACCGGCCGCAACATCCACGAAACCCGCGAGTGGATACTGCGCAATTCACCGGTGCCGGTCGGCACGGTGCCGATCTACCAGGCGCTGGAGAAGATCAACGGCGACCCGACAAAGTTGTCGTGGGAGGTCTACCGCGACACGGTAATTGAGCAATGCGAGCAAGGCGTTGACTACATGACTGTGCACGCAGGGGTGCTGCTGCGCTACATCCCACTCACGGTCAAGCGGGTCACCGGAATCGTCAGCAGGGGCGGCTCGATCATGGCGGCCTGGTGCCTGGCCCACCACAGCGAGTCGTTCCTCTACACGCACTTCGAGGAGCTGTGCGAGATCCTGGCCCGCTACGACGTGACGTTCTCGTTGGGTGACGGGCTGCGTCCGGGATCGATCGCCGACGCCAACGACGAGGCACAGTTCGCCGAGCTACGAACGCTCGGCGAGCTCACCAAGGTCGCCAAATTCCATGGCGTGCAAGTGATGATCGAAGGACCGGGCCATATCCCGATGCACAAGATCGTCGAGAACGTGCGCCTGGAAGAGGAGCTTTGCGAGGAGGCTCCCTTCTATACGCTGGGCCCGCTGGCCACCGATATCGCCCCGGCCTACGACCACATCACCTCGGCGATCGGCGCAGCGATCATCGCGCAGGCCGGCACCGCGATGCTGTGTTACGTCACGCCCAAGGAGCACCTGGGCCTGCCGGATCGCAAGGACGTCAAGGATGGGGTGATCGCCTACAAGATCGCCGCGCACGCCGCCGATCTGGCCAAGGGCCATCCCCGCGCTCAGGAGCGTGATGACGCGTTGTCGAAGGCGCGGTTCGAGTTTCGCTGGCACGACCAATTCGCGCTATCGCTCGATCCCGACACTGCACGCGAATTCCATGACGAGACCCTGCCCGCCGAGCCGGCCAAGACCGCGCACTTCTGCTCGATGTGCGGGCCGAAGTTCTGCTCGATGCGCATCACCGCCGATATTCGGGCATCCATCGAACAGCAAATGGCCGACAAGTCACGGGAATTCGCCGAAAACGGCAACCAGATCTACCTTCCCTTGACGCAGTGATGCGCGCTTGCGCGAAGAACAGAGGGTTATGACGTTCCTTCCACTAACGCCACCGGGCGAGACACCGCTGCGGGTGATGACGATTGCCGGATCTGACTCCGGCGGCGGTGCGGGCATCCAGGCCGACCTGCGCACTTTCGCTATGCTCGGCGTGCACGGCCTGGTCGCCGTCACCGCGGTGACGGTCCAGAACTCCGTCGGCGTCAAGGGTTTTCACGAGATTCCCCTCGACGTGATCGCGGGTCAGATCGAAGCGGTGGCCTCCGATATCGGTTTGCAGGCCGCCAAGACAGGCATGCTGGCGTCGTCGGCGATCATCGACACCATTGTCGACACCTGGCGCGGACAGGGCTTGGCAGGCACCGTACCGCTGGTGGTCGATCCGGTATGCGCGTCGATGCACGGCGACCCGCTGCTGCATCCCTCCGCGCTGGATTCTCTTAGGGGCCAACTCTTTCCACTCGCCACACTCGTGACACCCAACCTCGACGAGGTCCGCCTGCTCGTGGACGTCGAGGTCGTCGACGACACCTCACAACGTGAGGCGGCCAGGGCTCTACACGCTCTCGGCCCGAAGTGGGCGCTGGTCAAGGGCGGGCACCTGCGGTCGTCGTCGCAGAGCCCCGATCTGCTCTTCGACGGCGCCGACTTCTACGAGTTCGACGCGACGCGCATCGACACCGGCAACGACCACGGCGCCGGTGACACGCTGGCCGCGGCCGTCGCCAGCGCACTCGCGCACGGCTACACCGTGCCCGACGCGGTGGCGTTCGCCAAACGCTGGGTGACCGAATGTCTACGCGCCGCATACCCGTTGGGACACGGTCACGGTCCCGTGTCGGCACTGTTCAGACTGGACTCATGAACGTCGACGAGATTGCGGGTATCGCGCACGAGCCCGAGAGGCAGCGCTACGGCGCCCCAATAGGCGTAGTCATGCTGACACACGGCGCGGGCGGCAGCCGGGAGTCGCCGCTGCTGAGGAAGATCTGCGACGAATGGGCGCGCCGCGGCTGGCTCGCCGTGCGGTATAACCTGCCGTACCGGCGGCGACGGCCCAAGGGGCCACCGTCCGGATCCGCCGCGAGCGATCAGGCCGGTGTCGTGGAGGCCATCGCGCTGGCCCACACGCTGACCAAGGGGCCGGTCATCGCGGGCGGCCATTCGTACGGCGGCCGAATGACGTCGATGGTGATTGCCGACCAGGCCGCCGCCGTCGACGTGCTGACGCTCTTCTCGTACCCGCTGCATCCGCCGGGCAAGCCCGAACGGGCACGCACCGATCACCTGCCCCGCATCGCAGCGCCGACCGTTTTCACCCACGGCACCGCCGATCCGTTCGGCACCCTCGACGAACTGCGCCTCGCGGCGGGGTTGATCCCCGCCCCGACCGAGATTGTCGAGATCACCGGCGCCCGCCATGATCTGGGCTCGAAGGTCCTCGACGTTCCCGCGCTGGCGGTCGAGGCGGCGCTACTGTTGCGGGCGTGACTGCGCCGCCGCCCGAGCCGCTGCGGCCGGGCGCAACCAACGGCTGGGCCGTCGCCGCGTTCGTACTCGGGATCCTCGGCGGCACCATCCTCAGCGTGATCTTCGCGATCGTGGCGTTGTTCCAGATAAGGGCCCGCCGCGAACGCGGGCGCGGGTTGGCCATCGCGGCACTGGTCATCTCGGCCGCGTGGATCGCAGTCATCACGTCGCTCATCGCTTACGGGCTCTCCGCCCGGGGCAAGACGGTGCAGGCCATTGACCTCAAGACCGGAGACTGCGTCAAGGACGCCTCCGAGGGCGAGCTCCCCACGTGGGTGAGGCGGGTGCGCTGCGACCGGCCACACTACGGCGAAGTGTTCGCCGTAGTGACGCTGCCGGACTCGACGACCTACCCCGGTGAGGAATCCCTGAGGACCCGCGGCGACGAGTGCGGGCCCACGTTCTTCGACTACGCCCCGAACTCGCCGGAGGGACCGACGTTCCGCGTTGCGGTGGCATACCCGACGGCCGACGGTTGGGCAAACGGCGAACGGTCCGTCGTGTGCGTTGCGATGTCGAAGCATGACCGGTGGTCATCGCTGCGCAACTGAAGCTACTGTCAGCGGGTGACCATGCCGCCGAGCTATCCCCCGCCATACGGCGAACAACCGCAGGGACCGTATGGCCAGCCGGCCCAAGGACAGCCGCCGCAAGGCGCATACCCGCCTCCCCCGCCGCAAGGCGCATACCCACCTCCGCCCCCTCCGATGCCGTATGGGTTGCCACCGCCGGCCGGCTACTACGGTCCTCCGCCGAAGAAGACGCGGTGGGGATTGATCATCGGGCTGGTGGTCGGCGTCTTCGCGCTGTTGGCCATCGCCGCCATCGTCTTCGTGGTGATCGTCGGCAAGGGCACGGTCACCGCGACGGATGTCAAGGTCGGCGACTGCCTCAAGGAGATCCCTGGCAGCACCCGGGTGTTGACCGTCGACACCATCGGCTGCGACCAAGCGCACGCCGGCGAGGTCTTCGCGGTGCTGCTGATGCCCGACGGGGACTACCCCGGGCAGTCCGCGATCGAGGCGTACCAGAACAAGTGCGAGCCCGAACTTGCCTCCTACGCAACCGACGCGATCACCGACGACTCGGTCCAGCTGTACGTGCTTTATCCGACGACCGAAA
>JAVRPG010000167.1:0-7351 GCA_032162325.1 Mycobacterium sp.
ACATGCTCGACTGAAAAGGACAGCGCGATGACTTCGCCAACAACGTTCCCCACGCCCTACATGCAACGTCTTGAACTCGTCAAGGACACCATCAAGACTCACTCGAAGCTTGGAGACAAGGCCGCAAGCGACCTGGCCGTGCACGTCCTGCACACGCTGAATTCGATCCCCGAGAAGGTGCGCTGACCCATGACGGTTACCGTGACGCTCCGTGACGGCGCAACCGACAAGTACATGCGGTTCGGCGACGCGTACGTCAAGCACAATGACGGCACGCTCGACGTCATCCGCACCGGCGCCAAACGGCCGTACAGCTACGCGTCCGGGGTATGGACCGACGTAGATGGCAACCAAAAGCATGGGAAAAAGGGCCGTTTCTGGGGCTGATCAAAGGCGGGCCGATTCGGCTCCCGGCCGGGAAGTCGAGTGGGATATTGCCCGCCTCTGAGCGACAGTGTCGCTACACGGTGGCACACGCTCCATGACATCAAATGCGCCGTAATGAGGGCGCTCGAAACGAGGCCACAATGAGCAAGTCTGACGACGAACAACGAATCATCTTTCGCGAGAACGCGATCCGTGTGGGCGCGGGTTTCGTAGCGAAGGAGCGTCCGCACGTATTGGACTTGTTGTCGACGCTCGGGCCGCATCTGGGCAGGTGGGATCCGCGTGATGTTGATATCGATGTCTCCCTGCAGGACCGGGGCGGCAACGAACAGCGCGTCACGATGCGCACGACGCTGCCCGGCCTTGCGCCGCTGGTAGCGGTCGCCGAGAACCCGGATGTAAACCGTGCTCTGGGCGAAGCAAAACGTGAGCTGATCCGGCAACTTGAACACCAGAAGGCCGCGCGCGAACCCATGAACAACCGCCGGCTCAGGCGTGCCACGATTCGGCACCCGGGCGCATCCGCGCAGCCCGAGGCCACGGAACTCGGAAGGTAAACGCATGCCGAGACCAAGTATTTCGAACCATGCCCCGTTGAGCGTCTTTGACGTACTTCGTGCCGGTGTTCGGCGCAGGACCAAACGCGAGGAAACGGACGCGGCCCAGTCGACATGGGACTCCGAGGGCGGGGCAACCGAACAAGGTGCGTCGCTCGATCGCTGACCCGCAGTTTATTGCGCGTATGTGTGACGGGCGTCGAGCTGCTCGGTGCGGTCACTACGTACAAGGTGCGGATGGGCGTCGTCGCGGTGCTGAAACGACAGGATGCCGGGGTTGAGTACGACGCCGTCGCGGATCTCGATGGCCCGGGCGATCGTCGGGGCCGCATTCCACGCCACCGGCCCGGCAAGAAGCGTTTCGATGTGCGGCAACAGCGCCTCGCTGATCTCCCAGGTCGCCGAGTTCCACAGGTAGGACGGGCTGTGGTCCACGGCGTAATAATGCACGCTGTTGGCCAACTCGATGACCGGGTGGGTGAACGAGGTCGGGTGCGCCCAGCTGAAACCCATGCCCACGTCGCAGGAGACGTCGACGATGAGGGTCCCCGCAGTGAAGGCAGCCAAGTCGTCCTCGGTGACGAAGATCAGGGGTGCGTCGGGATCCTGCAGCACACAGTTGACGACGATGTCGTTGTCCGCGAGGACGCGAGCCACCGGGATGGGCCCGTCTGGCATATCCGCCCAGGTCTTCTCGGGCGTATCCGGGTCGCGTCCCATCTGGATTATCTGGGTGGAGTGAATCGGCGAACCGACGGCAGCGATCTCACGATTGGTGAGGACACGCACATCGTCAACGCCATGTGCGTTCAGGGCGGTGACCGCGCCGCGGGCGGTGGCGCCGAACCCGACGACGGCAGCGCGCAGCCGACGACCGTAGCTGCCGGTGATTCCGGCCAGTTGCATGGCGTGCAGGACGGAGCAGTAGCCGGCGATCTCGTTGTTCTTGTGAAAGACGTGCAGGCCGAACCCGCCGTCGGCTTGCCAATGGTTCATTACCTCGAAGGCGATCAGCGTCAGCCGCCGATCAATGGCGATCTGCGTCAGCGCGGCGTCCTGCACGCAGTGCGGCCAGCCCCAGACGACCTGTCCCACATTGAGTTCCGTTAGATCCTCGGCCTGGACTTTGGGCAACAAAATGATGTCGCACTCGGCGATGAGCTGTTCCCGAGTCCTGATTCCACCGACTAGTTCGGCCAGCGCGTCGTCGGTCGCCCCAAACTCCGCGCCGTAGCCGTGCTCGAGGAAGATGCGACGCCGGACCCTATGATCGATCCTGGCGAAATGCTCCGGGTGAATCGGCAGTCTACGCTCGTTCGGCTTGCGTGAACGAGCCAGAACCCCTAGCGAAAGCTGGTGCGCCTCAGCGCTTCTTGTCATGGAGTAATGCCTCGGTGGACGAGGTCCTGGCCGCCGTCTTGGCCTGCTTGGCGGCGCGCTTCTCCTTCAGGGATTTTCCGGACTTCTTGGTCATCGTTTGCCGAGGAGATTTATCGGACATCGCTGGCCCCCTAATCATGGGGGCCTGGTTGGTCCCGATGTCCCGACCTTACCCCCTTTGGCCTGGCAGTGATGTTGACATACACCGTCGACGCACGGCGTTGGCGAAACTAGACTGGCGGTACGCCGACGCGCTGCCGTCGTTCCACCAATCTCGACCGGTCGTCCGCACTCACTTCGGGTTCTCGCAAGAGCCCAGACCCTCGCTTGCCCGGGCGGATCGACCAGGACATCTCATGGCAATCACCGACATCGCTGCGTACGCGCATCTGAGCGAGGCGGACATCGCGGCCCTCGGGTACGAACTGGACGCCATTCGACGCGACATCGAGGACTCCCGCGGGGAAAGCGACGCGGCCTACATCCAGCGCACCATCAAGTTCCAACGAACGCTCGATGTGGTGGCGCGCCTGCTCATCGGCGCCAGCCGGTCACGGGCCGGCTGGCTCTTGGGGACCGCGACGCTGGCGTTTGCGAAGAGCGTCGAGAACATGGAGATCAGCCATAACGTCCTTCATGGCCAATGGGATTGGATGAACGATCCGGAAATTCACTCGAGCACCTGGGAGTGGGACATGGTCGGGCTCTCCTCGCAATGGAGGTATTCGCACAACTACCGCCACCACGTGTTCAGCAACGTTCTCCGGCATGGATGACGATCTCGGCTTCGGCATGATGCGGGTAACGCGCGACCAGCCGTGGAAACCACAATATCTGGTGCAGCCGCTTCAGAACCTGTTGTTGGCGGCCACATTCGAATGGGGCATCGCCCTTCACGACGTCGATTTCGAGCGGATTCGGGCAGCGACGCTGAGCCGATCTCGGTGGCGCAGAACCTCGGCCGCGAACGCGACGGCCAACCTTGTGCGCAACCTATGGGCGTACCTGGTGATCTTCTGTGGGCACTTCCCTGATGGCGCGGAGAAATTCACCGCCGACGTACTCGAACACGAGACCCGGGCCGAGTGGTACCTGCGACAGATGCTGGGTTCGGCGAACTTCAAAGCCGGCCCGCTGCTCGCGTTCTCGAGCGGCAACTTGTGTTACCAGATCGAGCACCACCTGTTCCCCGACCTGCCGAGTAACCGCTACGCACAGATCGCCGTGCGCGTTCGGGCGCTATGCGACAAGTACGACCTGCCGTACACCAGCGGTTCGCTTGTGCACCAATATCTTTTGACGCTGCGAACCATCCACAAACTGGCGCTTCCGGACAGTTTTCTGAGCGCCACGTCTGATGACGCGCCGGAGACCGCCTCGGAACGGAAGTTCAGCGCCGCCGCTACGTCAGCTGCTCGATTGGGTGGCCCGATAATAGGGCTGCGAACGGCGTTGCGGGCCCGTGCACGCCGCACTACTCACTGGCGAAGAGCTATCACACCCCCGCGCGCTGGTCCTGGAGATTAGCCAGTGCCGCACCGACGGTGTCGACGGTGGGCAGCGATCCGTGGGGGTCGCAGATCCGTAGCAGTCGGGAGACCGCGGCACCAGGTACCACCATCCAGCCGATTTCAGCGCGCGCGCAGCGAACCGAGACTCTGTGCAGCGCCGAGAAACCCTCGGTGCCAAAGAATTTCAGACCGCTGAGATCCAGGATCAGTCCGCGGCAACGCACCGCATTCACAAGTGCATAGTCGGTGAGGGTGGTCGCGTTCGACCCGTCGATGTCGCCGTATGCGCTGACAATGGCCACCGACGACATCGTCCATCGAGTGTCGAATCGCGCTGCGTGACGCTTCGTGAGTGATAGAGGTTTGGTGGGAAGAACAAGTGTGTGAGTCATGGTGATCCCGGCGGGCAGACGATCACCGGCGTGTGGGGGCTCGGAGCCAGTGCTCCTTGAGTTCAGCGGCGGGCAGCCGAACCCATCCCGGACTAGCTGAGATTCTCAGCACCTACGACGCTACACCCAGTGGAGTGGTCTGCACGGTGACATCTAGCACCTGGTCGGAGTTAGTGACCTGCTGTCTCGTCCAGTTGAAGATTGCGAGCGATAGCCAGCGTTTGCTGGGGTTCGCAATTTAGGTCTGGACGATCGCAGCGCAGGTTGTCCAGATTTACATTGCAATTTCGGCGAAACATCCAGGCGTGTCGAGCAGCGGCAGCACGCAGCGCAATTCCCTCAAGCGGGGCTGTACCGGCGGAGTTGTTCGCCACGCACGTCGTGAGGCGAAAGCATCGTTCGCCGCCGCCCGCCGGGCCAAGTCTTGAGCGTCAGCGGGGGCTGCGGCCGGTCGCGTGGGGCCCGGCGCACTGAGGTGCTTGTAGCGCGCGAAGGGGGGGTAGCATCGCGCCATGAGCGGGTCTCGGCCGATTTCACCACGGGATCCGTATTACACGCTTCCCAACGATTGGGAATTTGCCGATGAGCGCCTCGCGCTGCTCGGCGCAGCCTACGACCCGCCCAGTATCGCGCTTGCGCAGCGGCTGGGAGTGCGTGCGGGATGGCGGTGCCTGGAGGCCGGAGCCGGCGGCGGGTCCTTCGCGCGGTGGCTGTGCAGCGCCACATCGCCGGGCGGCCGGGTGCTCGCGGTGGACGCTGACCCGCGGCACCTGGCCGACTTGCCTGACCGCGGCGGCGAAGTCGCCCAGATCGACCTCGCCGCAGACGAGCTTCCTGAGCGCGCGTTCGACTTCGTCCACACGCGATTCGTGCTGTTGCACATAGCCCAGCGGGACAACATCCTCGAGCGACTGGCTCGCGCGCTCGCGCCGGGCGGCCTTCTCGTGCTCGAAGAGGGAGACGAGTTCGGCGTGCTCGACGAGATGAGGGGTGCGTTCGGGGAAGTCTGGCGGGTCTTCGCGCGTTCCACCGAGATCGCAGGCGCGGACCAGGCGTGGGCACGCGACTTGCCGGCGCACCTGGAGGCGCTCGGGCTCGTCGACGTCGAAGCCGATGCCGAGATACCCATGTTCCGCGGCGACTCGCCGTTGGCACGCATGTGGAACCTCACATGGGTGCAAATCCATGAAAAACTGGTGGCGCTCGGCGTCTCGCCCGAGGTCATTGCGGCCGCGCAGGCCGAACTCGAGGACGAGAAGCGGTGGTTCTGTGTTCCGCCGACGGTCCGGGCGTGGGGCCGCGCACCCGGATAGGCCGTCGCGGCACGACTTATGGATCTGATTCTCCCATCACGGCAGAACCGCTTCACGTAGCGCCACCGACCTCGTCCGCCGTTGACGTACTCCCGGGCGGCCGGCCACGACCGGCCGCCCGCCCCCGCGCCGCGTGTAGGCCATCCGAATCATGTTGTCCCGCTGGGACTGGCCCACCGTGCTGGCGAACGGCTTGTGGCACCGCCACTTTCACGCACACCGGAATGTCGCACTCATGTAGGCCCAGCACGCCGGCCGCCAAAGCTCCGCAGGCCATCGCCAGCGCGTAGCGATGCGGTCGCACGCGCAGCCCCATCCCCTGCCGGGTCAGGTAGTAAACCGGCAGAGAGCACCTGTTCGAACTGTGCAGTATTCCTCGAGCCGACTTGGGGCGAGCCGACCAGGCCGGCCGGCCGACGGCCTCAAGGGCCGGTGCTTGCTGCTGGCTGTGAGCGCTCGCTGTGTGGGTGCCCGCCGTGGCGGATAGTGGCCGACCTGCGGGCGCTGAACCCGCTGTTCATGGTGTTCGCGCCGAAGATCCAGCCCGGCTTCACGACTCGGTTGAAGTCCGAGCAGGCGGTCATGCGCAAGCTGGTGATCCGGATGGACACGATGCGCCGGACGTCTTACGTGTCGGCGGGCTACCTCATCGCCGAGATCACGGCCTTAATGATCCTCGTGCTGTTGCTGATCACCGAGATCGGCCAGCTAACCCCGACGGTGTTGGTGGTCGGGGTGATCAGCTACCTGCTCTTCTACGCGCTGGCGTTGATTCGGGACCTCGATAACCCGTTCGAGTACCACGGTGGCAAGCCTGGTGCAGCAGACGTGAATCTCGAGGTGCTCGAACACAGCGAGGATCGGCTACGTGGCTTGCTCACGACCATGGGTGCTTCGGCTTAGCGCCGTTGTTCTGCAAAAGCGGGCCCAGCACAGTAGTACCGCGACGAAACCGCGCGAGATTGCAGTACCGCGCTACTGAGATCGTCGTACCGAACGCGAGCGACGATTCCCATTGCGGAACTCGACCTGACTGCCGGTTAACCACCGTTCCGCCCTGCGAGAGACGTGAGGAACGACGATGAGTAACGCAAAGTACACGTCAACCGGGTACACCACCTACATCGGCCGCGTCGGAGCGCTGGCCGTGGCTCTGGGCATCGGGGTCGGGCTGGCCGCAACGCCATGGGTGGCCTCTGCCAAGCCGTCCGATTCAGGTTCGTCCTCGTCGTTGGGTTCTGCATCGAGTTCATCCACAGGAGTGTCCTCGTCGCCGAAATCCAGCGCACCAGGTCAGAACATGAGTGTGTCGACCAACGGTGTGACTCGGGTGACGCATGGCACCGCCACCTCCTCCTCGTCCGGCCAGGGCTCGGTGGCGATCGCCCGCGGCGATAACAGTTCGGCGACAGCGACCGGCGACCAGAACAAGGCCAGGGTGCGTGGCGACGACAGCTCGGCGACGGCTACGGATGGCCGACGCAACACCGCCACTGTTACCGGGGATAACAGCACAGCCATCGCGGGGTTCGGCGACAACAACACTGCCACGGTCACCGGCGACTACAGCGTCGCCGATGCGACGGTTGGGGACGACAACACTTCCATGGTCACCGGCGACAACAGCTTCGCAGGCACAGGTGGCACCTTCGAAAGAGGTCCGGGCGACAGCAACACCGCCGCCGTCACCGGTGACAACAGCACGGCTGTCGCTGCCCTCGGTGACGGCAATACCGCCACCGTCAACGGCGACAACAGCGAAGCCAACGCCGGGGGCGCGTGGGTCGAGTCCTCCGGGCCGCCGCCTCCCC
>JAVRPG010000168.1:0-2652 GCA_032162325.1 Mycobacterium sp.
AACCGGGTTGCCGTGCTCGTCGAGCCGACGCAGCGCCAGGTGCCCGTCGTTCAGGTCCACCGCGACAACAGGGCCGGACGCGAACACGTCGGCGTCGAGCGAGCCGATCACCACGCCGCTTGTCTGCGGTTGGGTCGCCCAAGATGCGGTGAGATAACGGCCGGACCGGCCCGGCTTGCGGGAGATCGCATACGACACCGACTGTCCCCCGGTGATCCGCGCCACCCACTCGTCGGCTCGGTAGGAGAACGTCGCGATGCCCGACAGCACGTACCTGCCGTGTTTGGCGTTGGCGAGATGCTCCAACGGCTTGGGCAGGCGCAGGCTGATTTGCCCGTTCGGGGTGACGGTGATGGTGAGATTGCCGAATGGTTCATCCCCAGAACCGTTGGCCCGGATCAGGTCCCGGGCGCACTCCCACTTCTGCCGCCACTGCGCCAGCGTCAGCCCGGCAGCGTCGAGATGGTGTCGAGTCTTCGCCAGGCGTTTGGTGCCGTCGGTGACCCGCACCCGCTTGGCCTCGCGGTCGGCCTCGGCCCGGGCCAGTTCGGCGCGCAGATGCTGTAACCGGCGTTGCTTGGCGAACCGTTCCGTCTGGGTCGCGTAACCCTTCACCTGGCCCCGCCGCGCCGTACGTTCCTCGGGCGTGAGGGTGTCGCTGGTCGCCGCCGCGAGTCGTTTCTCGATGGTCGCGATCGCTGCGCGCAAGCCGATGATGTGCCGGTACTGCGCGTCACGGGCCAGCCGGTACTGGTCATCATTTCCACCGATGATCGCGTTCGCCCACCGCGCACTCGACCGCGCGGTGAGCCTGCTCTTGCGGGTGTTGAGCCGATCTCTGCGCACTCGCCACCGCGCGTCAGGATCCGGAACAGCCACCAGCGGCTGCGGGCGGCACACCGCAGCCAGATCGGCCCGGCGCAGCTCACCCAGATGCGCGGCCACAGCGTCGAGTACAACCTCGTCCTCGGGTGTCGTCCGCAGGCGGGTCATGATCGCCACACCCGACGGACTCGCCACCGGTTTTACTCCACGCCACTCACGCAACCGCCTAACGGACACAACGCGACCATCCCAGACACCACCGACAAATCGGCTACGACCAACGCCGACCAACTAACACGCCAACAGCTAGCTAGAGACCCGCGAGAGCGGCTCGTCACCCTCGCCGGAACAACCTATTCCCGAGCCACACCACCGGGTCGTACTTACGGTCCGCCGCGCGCTCCTTCAACGGGATCAGCGCGTTGTCGGTGATCTTGATGTGCTCGGGGCACACTTCCGTGCAGCACTTGGTGATGTTGCAGAAGCCCAGTCCGTTCTCGTCCTGTGCCTGCTCGGGGCGACGATCCAGCGTGTCCAGCGGATGCATGTCGAGTTCGGTCTGGCGCATCAGGTACCGAGGACCGGCGAACGCCTTCTTGTTCTCCTCGTGATCACGCACCACGTGGCAGGTGTTCTGGCACAGGAAGCACTCGATGCACTTGCGGAACTCCTGTGACCGGTTCACGTCCTCCTGCATCATCCGGTACTCGCCGGGCTGCAGGTCCTTCGGCGGGGTGAACGACGGTATCTCCCTGGCCTTTTCGTAGTTGAACGACACGTCGGTGACCAGGTCGCGGATCACCGGAAAGGTTCGCAGCGGCGTCACGGTAATGACGTCGGTCGGGTCGAACGTCGACATCCTGGTCATGCACATCAGCTTCGGACGGCCGTTGATCTCCGCCGAACACGATCCGCACTTGCCTGCCTTGCAATTCCACCGCACCGCCAGATCGGGCGTCTGCGTCTGCTGCAACCGGTGGATGATGTCGAGCACCACCTCGCCCTCATTGACCTCGACCGAGTAGTCCTGCAGCCCGCCACCGTCATCGTCACCGCGCCAAACCCGCAATTTCGCTTGATAGCTCATCAGCTTCTCCTTGCCGGGTGGTTGGCGAGTTCTTCGGGGGTGAAGTACTTCTCCAACTCTTCGATGTCGACCAGCTCGAGCAGGTCCTCACGCATCGGCACCTGGTCCTCGCGGGTGATGCTGATATTGGGAACAACGGACGTGTCGGCCCCATCGTCGACGGCCCGGCACACGAGCAGGGTCTTGCGCCAGTTCGGGTCCATCGACGGGTGATCGTCGCGGGTGTGGCCGCCGCGGCTCTCGGTGCGCTCCAGCGCGGCCTTGGCCACGCACTCGCTGACCAGCAGCATGTTGCGCAGGTCGACCGCCAGATGCCAGCCCGGGTTGAACTGCCGGTGGCCCTCCACCTGCACATGCTTGAACCGCTCGCGCAGCTCGGTCAGTTTGCCGAGCGCCTCGGAGACCTCGCCGGCGTTGCGGATGATGCCGACCAGGGTGTTCATCGTGTCCTGCAGGTCGAGGTGGAGCGTGTACGGATTCTCCGCTCGGTCACCGTTGGTCGGGCCGTCGAACGGCGCCAGCGCCAGCTTGGCCGCCTCGGCCACGGCGTCCTCGGACACCTTCGGCCGGTCGGACAGCGCGCGCACGTAATCGGCGGCGCCCAGCCCGGCACGACGGCCGAACACCAGCAGGTCCGACAGCGAGTTGCCGCCGAGCCGGTTGGAACCGTGCATGCCGCCCGAGCATTCGCCCGCGGCGAACAGCCCAGGCGTCCGTGCGGCGCCGGTGTCGGGGTCGAC
>JAVRPG010000169.1:0-2972 GCA_032162325.1 Mycobacterium sp.
GCCGGCGACCGTCGCGATGCGGGCCGCGCCATCGACGTCGACCCGCCACATTCGCGCCATGTCGATGACGAGGCCCTTGTCGGCCAGCGCCCGTCCCGCCCAGTCGTGACCGCCGCCGCGCACCGCAATGGGTAGGCCGTTCGCGCGGGCACACGTCACCGCCGCGGCTACCTCCCCGGGCGATGTCGGTTGCACCACCATCACGGGACGACGGTCGATCGCGCCGTTCCACAGCCGGACCGCATCCTCGTACGACCGGGTGCCGGGCAAGTGGATGCCTTCTGGCGACAACGTCACGTTTGAGCCCTTCAGTAGCAGCATTCCATTCATCGGAGTCTAACTCTGATCAAAAGAGTACATCTCAAGTGACCAGAGCGCTAATGTGATTTGCGTGGCGAATCCCAATCCTGCGCCGTCGCGGCGTGCGGAGTACGCCGAGGCGACGCGGCGCGCCATCATCGCCGCGGCCCGTGAACTGTTTGCGCAGCACGGGTACGTTGCGACGAAGGTCGACGAGATTGCGGCGCTCGCCAGGGTCGCGCCTGCCACGGTGTACGCAGTGACCGGCGGCAAGCAGGGACTGCTGCACACCCTGGTGGACGAGTGGACCGAAGCCCCCGAAGTCGCCGAGGCCTACCGCGATATTGCCTCGCTCGATGACGCAGCGGCGATCGTTGCGACGGTCGCCTCTCTCACCCGCCGCATGCGCGGCGACTGGGGCGACGTGATGCGGATCGTTTTGGCGACGGCGCCGCTCGATGCCACGGCGGCGGAGAACCTGAACGAGGCGACGAAGCGCTATCGCGCAGGCCTGCACGCGGCGGCGGAGCGGCTTTCCGACCTGGGGGCACTCAACCCCGGTATCACGGTCGACGACGCCACCGATCTGCTGTGGTTCTTCTTCGGCTACGCCAGTTTTTTCACGCTGACCGAGGACAACGGCTGGTCACCGCGGCGCGCCGAAGAGTGGCTTCGCGATGCCGCGGCGCGCAGCCTGTTGAAGCGATAGCGCCCCGAATCGGCGGGGTGATCTTGTTTGCCGGCCACCGCAGGTGAGCCGCCGACCTGCTGTGTTGACATAATGTGCGCGAAGCAATTCAGCCAGGAGTTGCGCCTGGAGTCACGCTGGGAAGCCAAGGGACGACACACCGGCCCCGAAGCTGAGTCACAGAGGTAACACCAGGCACACTGGTAACTGTTGACTACGCCTGGAGGGTGTTGCCGTGTACCGAGTATTTGAAGCGCTCGACGAGTTGGGCGCGATAGTCGAAGAAGCCCGTGGCGTGCCGATGACGTCCGGCTGCGTGGTGCCCCGCGGCGATGTCCTCGAGCTGGTCGACGACATCAAGGACGCGATACCCGGCGAGCTCGACGACGCCCAGGACGTTCTCGACGCGCGTGACTCGTTGCTGCGCGAAGCCAAGGAACATTCCGACTCGATGGTGTCTACGGCCACGACGGAGGCCGATTCGCTGATCAACCACTCTCGCGCGGAGGCCGACCGGTTGCTGGCCGACGCCAAGGCGCAGGCCGACCGGATGGTCGCCGAGGCCCGGCAGCACAGCGAGCGGATGGTCGGGGAGGCCCGCGAGGAGGCATCCCGCCTCGCCGCCACCTCCAAGCGGGAGTACGAGGCGAGCACCGGCCGTGCCAAGACCGAGGCCGACCGGCTCATCGAAAACGGCAATGTGGCCTACGAGAAGGCCGTCCAGGAAGGCATCAAGGAGCAGCAGCGGCTGGTGTCGCAGACCGAGATCGTGCAGACCGCGACCTCCGAGGCGACCCGGCTCATCGACTCGGCGCACGCCGAGGCCGACCGTCTGCGCGGTGAGTGCGACATCTATGTCGACAGCAAGCTCGCGGAGTTCGAGGACTTCCTGAACGGAACTCTTCGTTCGGTGGGCCGCGGCCGCCATCAGCTGCGCACCGCCGCCGGCACCCACGATTACGCGGCACGGTAGCGCCTGCGGGCGTCGCCGTAGGATTGACATTTATGGCGACGCATCCGAAGGCGGCGGCGCGCCGCGCCTCACGATCGCCGCTCGTGATCAACATTTCCCGGCTCGGCCGGCGGCCCGGGTCGATGCTGACCCTCTCCGAGACGGTGCCCAGCCCGTCGCGCATCGGGCTGGACCTGATCGGGATCGATGAAGGCGCGCCGCTGAAGCTGGATCTGCGGATCGAATCCGTTTCGGAGGGAGCGCTGGTCACAGGAACGGTGTCCGCGCCGACGTCAGGGGAGTGCGCACGCTGCCTGACGCCGATCACCGGCGACGTCGAGATCGACCTCACCGAGCTGTTCGCCTATCCCGACAGCGCGACCGACGAGACCACCGACTCCGACGAAATCGGCCGTGTCGTTGACGGCACGGTCGACTTGGAGCAGCCGATCGTCGACGCGATCGGGCTGGCGCTGCCGTTCTCACCGCTGTGCGGGCCGGACTGTGCGGGCCTGTGCCCCCAGTGCGGCGTGCCGCTGGCCACCGCCGAACCCGGCCATCACCACGAGCAGATCGATCCGCGGTGGGCCAAGCTCGCCGGCCTGGTGGATCAGGACGACAAGTGAGCGTCGACCGGGCGGCCCTGCTCAAGGCGTTGGATATCGATCTGCCCGACGAACTGCTGACAATCGCGCTGACGCACCGCAGCTTCTCCTACGAGAACGGCGGGCTGCCCACCAACGAGCGCCTGGAGTTCCTCGGAGACGCGGTGCTCGGGCTTGTAGTCACCGAGGAGCTCTACCACCGCCACCCCGACCGCTCAGAGGGCGATCTGGCCAAGTTGCGTGCCAGCATCGTCAACACGCAGGCGCTCGCCGACGTCGGGCGGCATCTGACCGACGATGGCCTCGGCGCCTACCTTCTGCTGGGCAAGGGCGAGGAGCACTCCGGCGGCGCCGACAAGTCGAGCATCCTGGCCGACGGGGTCGAATCATTGTTGGGCGCAATCTATTTGGAGCACGGCGCCGTAGT
>JAVRPG010000170.1:0-3792 GCA_032162325.1 Mycobacterium sp.
ATGGCGGAGATACCATCACGGGCGGTGGGGAGTGAGTCCGTGGACGACCTCCGAGTCAAGCTGTGGATCGCAACCGTTTTCTCGATCACGCTTGGCGTCCCAGTCTGGCTCCTCTCGCGGAACTTGCATTGGGTTGCAATCGGCTTCGGAATAGGAATCATTATACATTTAATCTACAACATGATGACTGGTTCCGAAAACCTTCCGTGGGTTATTGGTAATTTCGGTGGAATTGTAGCAATTTTCGGAATTGTCGCCGCCGTCACGCTTCGCGACTATAACTGGGGCGTCGGAGGCATGTTAGTACTCCTAGCCTGTTTTTGCAATCGCGAGCTTTGCCAATTCGTAGCTGATCGATCGCTGTTCTTCAACCTATCGAGGCTGTCATTAGTCGAGGCAGCCCTCGATGGGGTTATTTTGGCACGACTGTGGCGTCGGCCCATCTTGCGATCAGACTGTCGCAGACGTTCTGCTTCTGGAGCGAGGTGGTGAGCTTGAGGTTTTGGATGTCAGCCAGCTCCACATCGATCTCGGCATGTTCGCCATCCCTGATCTTCAATGTCTTGGCGACGGGCTTATGGTTGTCGGCGACAGCCTCGAATTTCACGAATGCGCCCTGTTCTGAGGTCCCAGTGTGGTCGAGTACGACGAACGCATGGAAATGAGAGTAATTGCCGTGGATATCGTATTGCCACGTCCGCGTCGTTTCCGGGCAGAACTTCACACCTCGCGAATACTGATGCGGTACATTTTCGATCATCGCGTCGTCTGTGGAGTCGTACTTTCCGGGGGGGATGGGCTCGCGCGCGTCGAAGAAGTGCTCGGGATCCTTGCTCTTAGGCGTTGGAGTGACCGATGGCGACGGAGTCGGCGCTGCGGTGATGCTCGGCGTTGGCGGTTTGATCAGCTTCGCCAGCTGCAGGACTCCGGCGACGCCGAGGAGTGCCACGACCGTCAGCAGCAGCCGGTACTCGAGGCCGCTTCCACCACGCTGGGACGCCCTGAACGCGATCACCGACGCGCAGCCGACGAGCCCAACTGTGAGCACATCAAAAATGATCATGCTCATCGGACTCGCCCCCTTTCGTCCCAACGGATGAGCCGCCGCGAGCGCGGCCACGATAGCTGCTCGAGCACGTATCGTATCCATTGTCAGTACCGTTACGCGTTGATTCCGACGTTAGGACCGTCGTCATGAAGGGCGCTCGATCCGCGGTCTTCTTCGTTGTGTAGACCTCCGACGCTGCACGTAACTTTTTGCGATCCTGGAGCGATAGCCTTGTAAACATGTATCCGTGTCTGACGGGACACTTTACCTCAGTGACCGTTGGCGCCGGTCGACGACAGGAGATGGCTTGTGAACGCCTCCCGCTACTACGCGTGGGTCGTCATGGACATCGAGGACTGGGGAGGGCGACCCGGCTCCATTCAGTCGCGGATGCAGGACGCGCTGCGCGGGATCATCGCCCGCGCGAAGTCGGCGTCTTCCATCGCGGAAGTCGAGGTCCGTCGGACGTCACGCGGCGACGGCGTGATCCTCGGAATCCCGACCGAGGTGGCCAAGGAGACGATCACTGGAGGTTTCCTGAGGAACCTCAACCGCGAGCTCCGGTTGTACGACGATGAGTGCCCGCCGGACGAGGTGATGCGGCTGCGCGTCTCGCTGCACGCAGGTGACGCCCAGGACGGTGGCGACGAGTGGGCGGGCAACTCCGTTGTGGTGGCGTGCCGGCTGGTGGACTCTGAGATTCTGCACAGGGTGCTCAAAGCGGCATCCTCGGCGGTGCTCGCGATCATCGTGTCCGACGTGTGGTACGACGCCGTGCTGCGCGAGCGGTGGGCCGACCCCACCGGGTACGACCAGCTGGTACCCGATGTCAAGGACTACGACGGCGGTGCCTGGATCAAGGTTCCCGGATTCTCACACCCACCGGGCCTGCTGCCGTCCGATGCTCCGCGGAGACACCAGGGACAGCATTGGCAGGGTTTCCCGGCGGAGCGGCCCGATCGGATTTCAGGCGGTGCCTCGACCGCTATCTACGGCAACGTTTACGGGGACACCGTCACCGGCGACAAGTACGGTGACAGTTTCTACGGTAATGGCGGCAAGACCGTTCACGACCGCGACACGGCTGATCCCGGTCAGGGACACCGCCGATGAGCGACGACACACTTTCTGGTCCCGCACCGGGCGATCCAGCTGTGCCGAAGGTCGGAAAGAAGGCTGCGGCACCGAGCGGTCCAGATCACAAGCCATCCGTCGATCCTTCGCGGCAGCAGGAGCCCAAGCCACCGGGCGACTCCCCAGCCGCTGGGCCCCAATCACCTGCCACGCCGACACCCGACCTGTCAGCCGCGCAGCAGCGGGCGAAGAACCTCGCGGACGTAGGCCGCAGGCTGTCCAATACCGTCAGCGCTGCCCAACAGGAGGAGAAGCGCCGGGCGCGCGCCGAGCTGCAGGTCGACGGTTTGGTGGCGGGCGATGTCGTGGGCGGCAACAGCTACACATACAACAATTACAAGGTCTTTCACGGCCGAGACAACGCGGAGGTCCGTGCCTACCGGGTGCCGCCGGAAGAGATCGCACGGCCGTTCGTTCCGCCTCCGGGCTTCGACGAGTTGACCGCGACAGTCCGCAGCCACCGGCTGGTGGTGATCCGGGGCAAGGCCGACCGGGGCAAGGCATCAGCTTTGCTCCAGGCGTTCAGCGAGATCCTGCCCGACGACGCACCGATCCTGCGTCTGGAGCCGGGAACGGACCTCACCGCTCTGTCCTGCGAGCAGCTGCCCACCCGCGTTGCGGCCGTCGTCCTATACGACCTGTCGGGTCGCGACGTGGCGAAGCTCGACTCGTTTACGGTCGAACGATTGGCGGCAGAGCTCGAGCAGCACCAGTGCCGCCTCGGGGTCACCGTCGGCGATGACGTCGTGATGCGACCGGCTGCCCGTCTGGCCGTGGTGGAGTTGAGCACGGGCCCGACGCCGCGGCAGGTCTTCGACAAACACCTCGCCGCGCTACTTGTGTCAGCACCGGCAGCGCGGGCGCGACTGCTCGATGACCCCGAGGTGCAGAAGCTGGTGGAGGAGCAGCTCGCGGGCCCCGCAACCCTCAACCAGGCCGCTCAGCTTGCGGAGGCGCTTTCCACGGCCAAAGATGACCCCGTCCCCTCCGGCACCGTCCGCGGACGGCTGGACGCCCACGCATTCGAGGAGTGTGTGCAGTGGTTCCGCGACTTGCCCGGGCTGCGGGCGCACTGCATGGCGATCGCTCTCGCCGTGCTGAACGGGTTGCCGCGGGAGATCGTCTCGAGCGCAGCCGACCGGCTGGAAATTTTGATTGCACCGCCTCCTGACCTAGTAGGACCTGGTCCCGTCGTCAACCCGTTCGCCCCGGCGGCCAGCGTTCCCCTGTCGGTCCTGCGTGCCGAGACCGCGTCTGCGTGCGGCGTGACGTCGGCAGCGAAGGGCGAAGTGCCGATCATGGCGTTGCGGTTCGTGTGCTCTGACTACTCCGGATGGGTGCTCCGACACGTCTGGCGCGAGCACGACAGCGCTCGGCACGCTGTCGTGTCATGGATGCGTGAGCTCGGCCGGCACGACAATCGGAGCGTCCGGGTCCGTACAGCGACGGCAGTCGGCGTACTGGGGCTCGAGGCGTTCGATTTCCTCTGCGCGCAGATCATCGGAGTCTGGGCGCAGGACGCCGATCCGGATGTCCGGGACAGCGCGGCCATCGCGCTGGGAGTGCCTGCCTCGGACGCTGGTCTCCAGAACACCGTTCGCGCGATGGTG
>JAVRPG010000171.1:0-6615 GCA_032162325.1 Mycobacterium sp.
CTGACGGCCTGCCGACGTTGCGATCACGATAATGCAAATCCACAGTGGCTCCTGGCAATTCGAGAGTTCTAGAACTCGTCTGCCGCCAACCCGACGGCGGCCGCGGCGACATCGTCGCCGACGAAACCATCATCGACCTAGTCACCTCAACGGTTGGCATCGGAACCAAGCCCGGTACTCGCCGCGGCGCGTCACCCTTCGGACGTTTCTATGCCCGCGAGGACCGCTCCGGCCCACTGAGCCCCGATGGCCGGGCAACAGGCAAACGCGGGTTCGGGATCGGTATCACCGCGGTCACCCGCGTCGGTCCGCCCGAAGAACTCCACCGAATTGCTCCGGTGATCGTTGGGATCGATATTCACGTGCCGACGTCTGGCAGCCCGCGAGCCCTGAGGAACGCGATCGCAGAAATGAAGCGGAACGGCCTGGACACTCGGCCCGCCGCAGGAAAGACCTGGCCGACAGTGATCGTCGACATGGGCTACAACCCGAAAGACGACTTCGCGCCGCTGCTGATCGAGCACCAGTACACCCCGGTCGTGCGTTATCCGCGGGACTGGCCGCTGTCAGAAGTGTCTGCGAATCCGCCGGGAGCTTCAGACACCCAGCCGCTACCCGGGCCTATGCAGCACGCCGGGGCCTTCTACTGCCCAGCCGCCGACCACCTGCTGCGAGACCTCACCGTCCCCAAGAGCCGGGACCTGCTCGCTGCCAAAGGGTGGGCCGAACACGACAACCGCCTCCGAGATGCACTGCCGTTTCTTATGGGGACCAACTCGCGCCCGATCGTCAACCGTCGCAAAGGACGCCCTCGCCTGGGAGAACCCCAGGAGTCTCTCGTCAAGTTCGAACTCGTCTGTCCTGCCGTACAACTGAGGGTCCGCTGCCCACTCAAACCGGACCCTATGAGTCGGGCCGCATTCGGAGCGCCCCTGGCGACCCCTTCTGGAACGCCGAGGACCGTATGTGCTGCCAACAATCCACCACTCGCGTCACGCTGACCCCGAGGCAACTCAAGAAAGCGCAGTGGGGACCGGTTCCGGCGTCCTGGGATCACATGCTGCATTTCGAAGCCGGACGTGCACTCACCGAGCAGCGGTTCGCCCTGCTCAAGTCCCCACACATCGCGCACATCGTCAATGTGTTCCGGGCCCAGACGTGAACCCGTGGTCAAGATCCTGCTCGCACTGGCCGTAGCCGCCACCAACCACCAGATCCAGAAAACCTTCGAGGCCAATGCAGTGCGGGAGGAGTCGGTCGATATTCGGTGGCGTCAGCTCGAGCGCCACCTGGGGTATGAGCCGACCAGAACGCCACCACGTACCTAGCAGATACCCGTGTCGACGGGCGGGCCCACCCCCACTGGGGCGGGCCCGCCCTTCTCGTTCCGACGAACGGAAAAACCTTCCCGAAGAACTTCCCACCAGTGGCAAATGTCCCCACAACGTCCGCTGAGATCGAAGAACTCTGCCCCTAACGATCCCAAACCGTCACCCTGACCGGCGCAGTTGATGGCCCACAGACGCCGAACGGTGACCGGTACATCCGCTGCAACGGGTGGATAAAATCTCTGGCAAAAAGCCAAAAAATCTCTGGACAGCTCCCGCGATTCTCGGGGTGACCTGCGAATATGAACCACTCACAAACACAAATAAATCGAGACGAGGCGAGTCACCGATTTCGGTTGACTCGCCTCGATTTGTTCAATCCCCTCGAATGCTTTTGGACACCGCGTCGGGCGCGCGTTGTATTTGGTGTCGCGCACGGTAGCTTTTTGCGAATGCGGCTCGCGTATATCGCGCTTGTTTCACTGGCGCTGCTCTCGGCAGCGTGTTCCACGGCGGTCGAGGGTTCGGCGGTGAAAGAATCGGGCGCTCCGCCGACCCCGACGGTCGATATCAGCAAGCTCGACGTCGGGCCGTACCCCACGAAGCCGAGCCAGCCGCTGGGCGTCACCGGCGACCCGTTGCGCGGAGTGCTGGTCGAGGCCCAGCGGATGGCCAACAACGTCGTCGGCCCGTGGGAAGTCGACCCGACCGTGACCGGCTTGTTCGGCTTCGGTGCCACGGTGCTGCTGAGTGCACAAGACCTGGCGAACATCGGCCCAGAACCGTTTGCGGCGGCCGCCGGCCGGCACAGCTTCATCAATGGCTTCGTGTCGGCACGGACCGCTGAGGGTCAGAAGATTCTGCTGAATGCGGTGCTGCGCTTCGCCGATCCCGGGTCCGCCAGCGCCGCCGCCGCAGAGTTCGGCGACATAGCGGCCAAAACGGGGACGGGCGTTAAGCGCGCCGAGATCCCCGGCCATCCCGACGCGCAGGCGGCGAGCTACACACAAACCGAAGGCTCCACCGGCAAGCAGTGGAACGCTGTGCGCGCGTTCACACCCCACGGCCCGTACGTGTTCATGCAGCTCGCTCAGTCCGTCGACGGGCCGGACCAGGCGGTCGGTTTGGTCGCCAAAGCCATTGACCTGCAAGGCCCGGCCATCGACCAATTCCGCGCGACCGATCCCTCCGAGTTCACCGACATCTCGCTCGACCCGACCGGGTTGTTGGCGCGGACCCTGCCTGTTCCCGAAAAGGATGCGACGACGGTCCAGAACACCACCTACGAACAACGCGGCGCGCTGCAGTTCCAAAACGACCCGAGCCGGTCGGCGAAGCTGTTCACCGACACCGGTACGGATCTGGTGGCGATGGCGAAAACGAACGTCTATCAGACCAAGGACCCCGCGAGCGCGGCGAAGATCGTGGATGGGTTCTATGCCGAGTTGCAGCCGACGTCGCAGCCGGCCAAGCCGGTCAACAACCTGCCGGACAGCCGATGCCTTCAGCTGGAGGACAAGAGCTTCTACTGTCTTGGCGCGGCGGACCGCTACGCGATCGAAACCGCCTCGGACAACCTGTTGGATGCCCAACAGCAGGTGGCGGCGCAGTACGCGATGTTGCTCAGCGGCTGAGCTTCACGCGAGTACCCCCCGCAGCACCAGCTCGCTCAGTTCCTTGGCCGCGGTGTCCACATCTTTGATGCGGCGCACGCACACCGCGTACCAGGCGCCACCGGCGATGACGTCCATGATGGTGTCGGCGCTGATGCCGGGACGGGAGGTGCCATCGGCGACGGCCTCGCCCACCCGCTCGGCCAGCTGACTACGCGCCGTGGCCTCCAGGCGGTCGCTGAGCACCCGGCGCATCCGGCGGTCCGACCGCAAATCGTTGAGCAGACCGGGAATTGATTCGCGCACCGCGACGTCACCGTACATCCTCAGCGCCCCATGGCAGAGGCGGGTGATCTCGGCGACGAAGTCCTCCTCCGGCGGTTCGGGTCCGAGGTCGGGGAAAAGCGCCTCGTGCACCAGCTGCGCCTTGGAACTCCAGCGCCGATACACCGCCGGCCGGCTGACCCCGGCCGTGATTGCGATCAGGTCGATGGTCGTCGCCGCATAGCCACGTTCGACCAGGAGCCGCCGCGCCGCGGCCAGTACGGCCGTGTCGATCGACGGATCCCGACGCGACCCCTGTCGCCGATGGCGCCGCGCCGCTTCCACGATTCGTCTCCCCACCACAGCGATTTGTCGTTACAGTGTGTCACAACAATCTGGCAGACGCGCCGATTTCGAGGAGGCCGCTATGACGACCGGGCTTACCAAACCGTTGGCAGGCATCGGCGAGGACGGGCGGCACCTCTACACCTGTCCACTGTGTGAGGCCATGTGCGGTTTGGAGATTCATGTCGAGGATGGCCGCGTCACAAGCATCCGCGGCAACCGCGACGACACCTGGAGCCACGGACACATCTGTCCCAAGGGCGTCATCCTCGGCGCGGTGCACGAGGACCCCGACCGCATCCGGCTTCCAATGATCAAGGTCGACGGCCAGTGGCAGGAGGTCAGCTGGGACGCCGCCTTCCGCCGCTGCACCGAGCTGCTGGCCCCGGTGATCGAGAAGTACGGCATCGGCGCGGTCACGTGCTATACCGGCAACCCGCTGGCGCACTCGTTCTCCCTTGGCCGCTACACCGGTGTGCTGCTTGGCATGTCGGGCATCCCGCTCAGCTACTCCCCGGGCACCGTCGACCAGTGGCCGAAGAATCTGTCGTCGCACCTGATGTTCGGCGGCTGGTGGAGCTTCCCGGTTCCCGACATCGAGCGCACCGACCTGCTGATCGTCATGGGCGCCAACCCCGCGGCTTCGCAGGGATCGCTGCTCGCGGCACCCAACGTGATGGGGATCATCGACTCAATTCGTAAGCGCGGCAAGGTCATTGTCATCGACCCCGTGCGCACTGCCACCGCGGCCCGCGCCGACGAGTGGCTGCCGATCACTCCCGGCACCGACGCGGCGCTGCTGCTCGCAGTGGTGCACACGCTGTTCGCGGAGAACCTGGTCAAGCTCGGCCGCGTCGAACCCCACATCGACGGCGTCGACCGGATGCGGCAGGTGGCCGCCGAGTGGTCGCCCGAGCGCGTCGCCGCGGTCACCGGTATCACTGCAGACCGCATTCGCACCCTGGCCCGCGAGTTGGCGGGCACCGAACGCGCCGTTGTGTACGGCCGAATTGGCTTGTGCAATCAGGAGTTCGGCAGCCTGGCAAGCTGGCTCGTCGATGTGGTCAACATTCTCACCGGGCACTTCGACACGCCGGGCGGATCGATGTTCCCCCGCGCGGCGGCGTGGTCGGTCACCGTGCAACCGATCCCGGGATTGGAGGACGGTGCGCCGGAATTCGGGCGGTACCGCACGCGTGTCCGCGGCGCGAAGGAAGTCCTCGGACAGGTGCCCGTGTCGTGTTTGGCCGAGGAGATCGCGACGCCGGGGGAGGGCCAGCTCAGGGCGCTGATCACGGTGGCGGGCAACCCCGTGCTGTCGACGCCGGCAGGCCACAGGCTCGACGAGGTGTTGCCGACGCTGGACGCGATGATCTCGGTCGACCTGTGGCTCAACGAAACCACCCGGCATGCCGACGTGATCCTGCCTGCCCCGTCGCCGCTGGAGCAGCCGCACCACGACGATCCGATCCTCAACTTCGCCATCAACAGCATCGCGAACTACTCGCCTCCGGTGTTCGCGCCCGAGGACCCGGACCGGCCGGAGGAGTGGGAGATCCTGATCCGGCTGACCGGGCTGTGCACGGGCACGCCCGCCGAGGATGTCGACGTCGCGGCGATCGACGACGGGTTCTTCGACTACATGGCGTTCACGCAGGGGCTCGACGGCGCGACCATCCGCAGGCATTACGACCGCGGCGGGCCCGAGCGCATCCTCGACTTCACCCTGCGCACCGGGCCGTTCGGCGACCGATACGGCGAGAACCCCGACGGCGTGACGCTGGACAAGCTGAAGGCCCAGCCGAATGGCATCAACTTCGGGCCGATGGTGCCGCAGGTCCCCGAGATTCTCGGGACCGCGGACCACAAGATCAGGCTCGCCCCCCAGTATCTGCTCGACGACCTGCCCCGGCTCGCCGCGCGCCTCGACCGCGCGCGCGACGAGCTGGTACTGGTGAGCAGGCGGCACCTGCGTTCGAACAACTCGTGGCTGCACAACGTCGGACCGCTGATGAAGGGCAAGGACCGCTGCACACTGCTGATGCACGGTGATGACGCGACAAAGCGCGGCGTGGCGACGGGTGACCTCGTCACGGTCACCTCGTCGGGCGGGCAGATCGACGTGCCCGTCGAGGTGACCGACGAGATCATGCCGGGGGTCGTGTCGATGCCGCACGGCTGGGGCCACGGCAAGCCAGGCACACGCATGGCGATCGCCAACGACTCGCCCGGTGTGAACACCAACATCCTGTCGCCGCCGACCTTCATCGACGAGCCGTCGGGCAACGGCGCACTGAACGGCATCCCGGTGACGGTCACCCCCGTGGCGACCTGAAAGTATCTCCGCGTGGGCACAAACCAACGCGCGAAGATCGTCATGACCGACGACGAGATCGCGGAATTCATTGAGCGCAGCCGAACCGCAACCATGGCGACGGTGCTGCCCGACGGGCGGCCGCACCTGGTCGCGATGTGGTACGCGGTGGTCGACGGCGAGATCTGGTTCGAGACCAAGGCCAAGTCGCAAAAGGCGGTCAACCTGCGCCGCGACCCGACAATCACGGTGATGATCGAGGACGGGCAGAGCTACGACACGTTGCGCGGCGTGTCCATCGACGGCAACGCCCAGATCGTCGACGACCCGGAAACCATTCTGCGCGTGGGCATTAGCGTCTGGGAGCGCTACACCGGTCCCTACACCGACGAGATGCGGCCGTTCGTGGACCAGATGATGAACAACCGCATCTGCGTGCGTGTCGTGCCCAGCCGGCTGCGCAGCTGGGATCACCGCAAGCTCGGCATGCCTGCGATGCCGATCGGCGGCAGCACGGCCCAGTACCTGGGCTGATGCCGCAACAGCGCCCCAGCCAGCTGGACTCGCCGCTGCTGCCGAAGATCTTCAAGTACGCGGGTAAGGCGCATGTCTGGGTCTACCGTCGCACCGGCGGGCGCATCGGAGGCAAGTGGCGCATCGGTGCGGGCTTCCGCAAGCCGGTACCCACGCTGCTACTCGAACACACGGGACGCAAGTCCGGCAGGACGCTCGTCTCCCCGCTGGTGTACAT
>JAVRPG010000172.1:0-2613 GCA_032162325.1 Mycobacterium sp.
ATCCTGCGAGCCGAGTTCGACGCGCCCGATGTCGCGGATGCGCACGTAGCTGCCGTCGGGGTCGGCGCGCACGACGACATCGCCGAACTGCTCCTCGGTAAGGAGCCGGCCCAACGTCTGCACAGAGAGCTGGAACGCGCCTTGCGAGGTCGCCGGCGGTTGGTTGATCGCACCCGCCGCCACCTGCAGATTGGCCGCCCGCAGCGCAGCCACCACGTCGCCTGCCGCGAGCCCACGAGCCGCAACCTTGCCGGGATCCAGCCATATGCGCATCGAGTAGTCGCGCGCGCCGAAAATGCGCACGTCGCCCACCCCGTCAAGGCGCGCCAGCACATCCTTGATGTAAAGCGTCGCGTAGTTGGAGATGTATTGCTGGTCGCGCGAACCGTCCGGCGTGACCATGTGCACGACCATCATCAGATCGGGCGATGCCTTGCGCACCGTGACGCCGAGGCGCCGCACGTCCTCCGGCAGACGGGGCTCGGCGACTGCCACGCGATTCTGTACCAATACCTGCGCAGTATCGATGTCGGTGCCTGGTTTGAACACGACGTCGATCGACAGGGTGCCGTCGCCGACCGACTGCGACACGACGTAGAGCATGTTGTCGACGCCGTTCACCTCCTGCTCGATCGGCGTCGCCACCGTCTCGGCCAGTACCTGCGCCGAGGCACCGGGATAAACGGCTCGAATGTTCACTGTCGGCGGCGCGATTTCAGGGTATTCCGATATCGGCAAGCTGCGCTGCACGATCGCACCTGCGATCGTCAAAAGCAGCGACAGAACGGTTGCGAAAATCGGCCGGTCGATGAAGAAGTGCGAGAAGCGCATGTGCCGCGCTCAGTTCGCGGTCGGCCGCGTTTGCACCACTTCAACCGCCGGTGCGGCCTCCGCCGGCTTGATCTCGCCAGGCGCCGGCTTCACCGTGACACCTGGACGGACGAACGGATTGGCGAGTCCACCGATGATCACCCGGTCGTCCGCGGCAAGTCCGGCGGTGACGGCGCGTAGCCCGAGCGCGATCGCCCCGAGGGTCACCGGTTTCGCCCCCACTTTGTTGTCGGCGCCAATCGTGAAGACGATTTTCCGTGCCTGATCGGATACCACCGTGCTGTCAGGCACCAGCAGAACGTCCATGAAGCCGCCGAACAGGCGCAGCCGCGCGAACGTGCCCGGGGTGAAGAAATAGTCTTTGTTATCAAACACCGCGCGACCGCGAATGGTACCCGAGTGTGCGTTTATTTCGTTGTCGACAAAATTCATTTTGCCGGTGTGCGCCCATTCCGTCTCGTCAGTCAGCCGCAGCTGGACCGGGTTGCCGGTGTCGCGCGAAGAAGGGCGCTGCCCGCTTGCATTGAGGCGCGAATAGCGGATGTAGTCGGTCTCCGCCGCCTCGAACACAAAATGGATCGGGTTAAGCGTGACGATCGTGGTGAGCAGCGTCTGTTCTCCGGAGCCAGCAACGAGATTGCCGACGTCCACTTTGCGGTCGGATGCGCGCCCGGAGATGGGCGCGGTCACATGCGTCCACTCAAGGTTGAGTTCAGCATTGCGCAGCGAAGCCTGCGCCAACATGAGCTGCGCACGGTCCACATCGAGCGTCGCTCGGCGCTGATCCAGCTCGCGCACTGCGGCGGCAGCGGTTTTCACCAACTCCTCCGCTCGGCCATAATCTACAGCCGCCTGCTGTACCTGCGCCTGGTTACGCAGCACGTCGGCGCGCGCCTGGTCGACTGCGATCTCGTACGGCCGCGGGTCGATGGTGAACAGTACATCACCCTTGGCGACAATCGCACCGTCTACGAAATGGATCTGGTCGATATAGCCGGAGACGCGCGGCCTAACCTCCACGCGCTGCAGCGCTTCGAAGCGACCGGTGTATTCGTCCCACAGTGCGATCCGTCGCGCGATCGGGCTGGCGACCGTCACCGCAGGCGCCTCCTGTGCCGGCGCGGCGCGGGTGAATGCCGCGAGCACACAGCAACCGAGAAGCATGCCAAGGAATGGCTGGCGAAGTCTCACCTGCATTGATCGCCCCGCCCCGATTTTAGATGCGGCCACCCCGTCACGGGGATGAGCCCGCGTTACGCCACCTAATCCGGTAAATGACAGAACCGCCATCTTACCATCAACATGCGCTCATACAGCTGGCCATATGGCCGATAGCGGGCACAGCAAATGAGCTTAGGCCTGGCAGTACTGACAACTTGCGAACAGGCAGTTCGCAGTCGCTGAATCGTGGCGGTTCGGGGCTTGACTAGGCCGTTCACCGGCCTCAGGCGCCGTCGGCAACGCCATTTAAGAAGGGCCAATCAGCCAAACCAAGCGGCCGGCCGAAGGTGGTCATAACCATCCAATGGCCCGCGAGATCAGTCCTTCCGCGAGATCAGTCCTGAAGCGCTTCGATGCCGTCTTGAACAGAGCGAGGTTGCCTCCCGAGCATGGAGTTCCCTTCATCCTGAGAGGAACTTCCGATGCCTGGTTCAACTATCGAACGTCCCGTCAGTGCGCTGCGCCAGCGCATGCTCGAAGATATGGCGATACGCGGCCTGCGATCAGATACGCAGCGCGACTACATTCGCTTTGTACGCAGCTTCGCAGCGTTCCTCGGGC
>JAVRPG010000173.1:0-3710 GCA_032162325.1 Mycobacterium sp.
GTGTCGCAGGACCTTGTCAATCTGTCTTGCGTGGCCTACCAAACCGTCTCGCCTGATTAACCGGTGGAGGCAAAGTTCGCACCATCACAACACGGGGCCCGGCCATAATCGCCCTCGACCCATACGACTTCGAGGAGCCACACATCAGCACACTCACGCGGATCATGGTCGCCAACGAGCCTCCACCAACGATCCCAGAGCCGACTCCGACGCTACCCGCCGTACCTGCACCACCTCCGGCGCCCGAAGCGCCCCAACTGCCATTACCCCCTTCGGACCTACCCGCTGTGCCCGCCGATGACCCGACGCCCGTTATCGTGCAGCTGCCACCCGACTTGGTGCCCCCGGCCGCAACGGATCCATCGACACTGCTATCAGTGCTATCTGGTGTTGGCATTGGTGCCGTCATCGCAGCCGTCATCTCTGGAATCATTCTTTTCGTCATCGAGCGCATCCGCCAGAGCGGCGAGAACAAGCGCAAGCAGATGGATCTCACCCGCCAGGATCAGCGGCAATGGAATCATGAGATCCGGGATGCTTTCGCGAAAGCCCGCGACCAGCTTCGGATCCTGCGTGGCGTGGTTGGCAATACCCGTTTGGCCGCCCACTGGTCAAATAATCACGACGAAATGGTGGAGAACTACCAAGGCGCCCTCGCTGTCAGAGATGCGCCAGCAGCTACGGCACATTCTCTACGCGCTATCGCAGAAGAAGATGTGATCGAAAAGTTCAACGCTGCAACTACGTTGACGAGGGTTTTATCAACCAATTCAGTGTCAAAGACGGTCGGGTTACCTACACCAAGGAAACCGTGAACAACACCAAGGTGCCCGACTACAGCGGGGTTGAAGAGGCACTCCTCACTGCCGTAAAAGCAGCGCTCAAAACACCCACCGACTGGACGGAACGCCGCCGCTGCAGGTAGCTAGACGAGACGGGCCAAATGGGCCGACAAACATTGGCTGAGTACGGAAGCGAGCGCCGACCATGCTCGCGACCAGCGGAGGGATCCAGCCAGGCCGGCGGGTGCGATGGGAATTCAGTGCCCTGACCGACTACGCGATTGACTTGTGAGGCGTCACGGGCCGCACGCCGCGCGTCTGCTTCCTGGCCACCGCGCAAGGCGACCACCCAGGAGTCCTGCAGAACTTCTACGACGCCGCGCAGGTCCGCGGGCTCGATGCGTCGCACATCGCGGTGTTCCCGATGCCGAACGTCGACGACATCACCGCGCATCTGCTCGAACAGGACGTGATCTGGGTGTTCGGCGGCAGCGTCGCTGGGCTGCTCGCGATATGGCGGTTGCACGGTGTGGACGTCGCGATGCACACGGCGTGGCAGGCCGGCGTTGTGCTGACTGGTATTTCGGCTGGGTCGATCTGCTGGCACGTCGGTGGGACGACCGACTCGTTCGGCCCGGAACTACGACCGGTAACGGACGGCTTGGCACTCGTGCCGTATTCGAATGGCGTCCACTACCACTCCGAACAGGCCCGGCGACCGCTCTTCCAGCAGTTCGTCGCCGACGGCACGCTGCCGACTGGATACGCAACCGACGACGGAGCTGGCGTGCTTTACCGCGGAACGTATTTCGTCGAAGCAGTCGAAGAGCGCGACGGCGCGGCAGCCTATTTCGTAGAGGCTCCCGCGGGCCGAGTGCACGAGACTGCCCTCGACACCCGCCGTCTCTAACGCGCTGTCGTCAGCGAAGTCTCCCTGTCTCCACCATTTCTCACGATCACTGCACAAGTGCAGATCCGGGGCAGTCATTCTTGAGAAAGTGCAGCGAAACTTGAGAAGCTACAACGCTGTAGGTTCTCACCTTCGGTGACGTCTCAAGTATGCGCTGAGCTTAGGTTTTCTCGAAGTCTCATGGATACTGCGGCTCGATCTGTCTCACGGAGCGCTACATTTCCTACTAAGCGAGCGCTTCGACGGGTTGGCCCGTGACTTGAGCGATCAGGTTGAAGTCCTTGTCCGCCGCCAGTACCGTGAGCCCGGCCTTCTCTGCCGTTGCGGCGATAAGCAGGTCGGGTATGGATGGCCCCCGGTGCTGCCCTCGGTCCGCCAAGAGCATCTGTACCTCCAATGCCCGGTCCTCGATTCCAGGGGTCAGATACTCCAGCGGCATCAGGGCAAGCGGGGGACTCGCGAACTGACGCCGGCCGCCGTCGCCGGTGCGGGCTGAGTAACCGAGTTCAAGCCGGGTGATCGTGGAGAGGCGGACCAGGCCACGGCCGATCCGGGCACTCCACTCGTCGATGTCCGGGGTCTGACCGAGATGAAGGCGCGCGTAGGCGGACTTGTCGATGAGCCAGTTCGTCACCGCCACGCGCCCTCCATGAGGCCGGGGTCGGCCAAGTCCGCGAATGTCTCAGCCGACCGTTTCCAGTCCTCGGCGGTAACGGTCCGCACGCCGGGCTCGGTGACAGACTGCTCGAACCTGCGGCGCAGGTACTCGTTTCGCGACAGTCCGAGATTCGCCGCAGCAGCGTCGATGCGGTCGACGGCCTCCTGGGACAGGTCCCGGATCAGGATATTCGGCATGGTCGGTTCCCACCCTCCGAGCGACGTGATGGGCGAACGATATCATGATATCGCGCTGCGGTTACTCGCGTCCGACCGTTGTGGTGGAAGACCGACAGATGCGCTTTCGTCTCGGCGAGTGATCTGACTTCATACATAGTCATTGATGCGACCAGTACCGCTCCCGGGTGTCAGACAAGACGCCATGCCGAGCGTCTTGGCGATGTCGACCGCACGGGTCGACCGCCTCATGGGCTACCCGGCGATTAAGTCGTGCACGTCGAACATCGCCAGATCCGCCGCTGCGCGCCCGGCACCCCAGCCTGCCCGGTTGGCCGCCGATACCGGGCGGTGGACCATCGAGGGGAAGAGTCGGTCCGTCAGCTCGTCTGCCGCCCGGCTGCGGGCCACTAACACAGGCAGGAGTCGGCCGTCCTCGCGCGCCTTGGCCGTGACCGTTGCATTCGCGGTGTCGAGTCGCTCGCCGATGCGTGTGGCGTACGCGATGAGAAACGACTGGCGAAACGATCTCGTTCGTGCTGTGCCGCCACCGCCGGCCTGGCGTCCTGCCGCCAACATTGCGCGGTTCGCCTGAACAAGCAGCGAGGTGGCGAGCAATTCGACGAGATTGAGATCGGTCTCGGAACCGATGACTGTGAGGAATCCGAGGTCCTCCGCCCACACCGCGCGACAACGGTTGGCTGTTGCCACCGCCTGCGTAAGCACGGCCTTGGCCCCGGCGTAGGGGCTGTCGATCCATATTCGTCGCGCGGCGGCCGCCGGGGCCCGGCTGCGGTCATGGTCGGCCAACGCCTCGTGCAGCGAGTACCTGCTCATCAGCTCCTGAGCTTTGGCCGAAAGCGCATCAGCCTCTTGGGGGTACTCCGTTGCCTCGGCCTTGGCGAGCAGGGCGCGCACCCTGCCGAGGACCTTCTCGTCGACCTCACCTACCGCAGTCGTAGTGTGCGGGCTCTCACCGGGTAGGGGCAGCAGCGGTTCCAGCGGCCGCAACGTGCCGAGCAGCGCCAGCACTTCGAGCACGATGGTCAGCGCGGCGCGGCGGCTGACAGCGTTCCGGGCGGCCCAGTGCCACATCTGCGGCAACTGTGCAGTGGGGTCGGTCTCGGCCGAGATGTCGGCGAGATCCGCGCGCCACCTGGGGTGTAGCGTCGCGACCGGATACC
>JAVRPG010000174.1:0-4060 GCA_032162325.1 Mycobacterium sp.
CATTCGCACCATGTGGCCGACCGCAAAGACACATCATTCGCCCGATGAGGGCTGGCTACCTGCGGCTTTACCGTGATCAGGACTCATAACCACCCGATCAGGAGACTCTTATGACCACCACCGACGCGCACTCCTTGAGCAAGAGACAGCGCTTACCGCAGACCAAAGGCATCGGACTGTTCGTGACCGACGGAGGTCTGGAGACGGAGCTGGTCTTCCACGACGGAATCGACCTGCCGAGCTTTGCGGCGTTCCCTCTGCTCGACGACCCGGGCCACCGCGCCCGATTGCGCCGCTACTACGACGGTTATCTCGACATCGCACGCAAGCTCGACGCGGGCTTCATCGTCGAGACACCCACGTGGCGCGCGAACCCGGACTGGGCGTCGGTGCTCGGATACTCGCTCGAGCAGCTCGATGCCCTGAACCGGTCGGCGGTGGCGCTCGCAGAGGAGGTCAGGACGGCTGCGGCGGCCGACGGCATCACCGTGCTGGTGAGCGGCTGT
Organism: Mycobacterium sp.; assembly: GCA_032162325.1. GTDB lineage: Bacteria > Actinomycetota > Actinomycetes > Mycobacteriales > Mycobacteriaceae > Mycobacterium. The sequence goes on from JAVRPG010000174.1 coordinate 507, forward strand.
GTCGGCCCCCGCGGGGACGGCTACGACCCCGGCGACGCGATGACGCCCGCGGAGGCCGAGCGTTACCACGCGGTGCAGATCGGCACGTTTGCGAGCACCACGGCCGACCAGGTCACGGCAATCACGATGACCAACGCCGAGGAGGCGATCGGTGTGGTCCGTGCCGCGTCGGCGGCGGGTATTCCGGCGGCGATCTCGTTCACCGTGGAGACCGACGGGCGGCTTCCGACCGGCCAGCCGTTGCGCGAAGCGATCGAACAGGTCGACGCTGCGACCGGCGGCGGTGCCGCCTACTTCATGGTGAACTGTGCCCACCCAACACATTTCGCTGAGGCGCTGGAACAGGACGGCCCGTGGCGAAAGCGACTGGTCGGCCTGCGTGCGAACGCATCCCCGAAAAGCCACGCCGAACTCGACGAAGCGACCGAGCTCGATGAGGGTGATCCGACCGATCTCGCCGCCCAGCACGCCACACTGCGCGAGCGGTTGCCGGCAGTGACTGTGCTCGGTGGCTGCTGCGGCACGGATGCGCGCCACGTGGCGGCCATCTGTTCCGCCTGGTGTACCAATTAGGCTGCCGCGCCATCCAAAGAATTACCGATACCTCACGGCGCAAGTTCCGCTATTTGTCCGATGTGGGGCCCGCCCGGAGTTCGTACGCTCCGATACATGAGCGAGAACCCAAATGTCACAACAGTGAACAAGATGACCCAGGCGATCTTCGACGGCGACAAGGAGACCCTGAACTCAATATTCGCCGACGAGTTCACTTTCCACCTGCGGGCCCCGATCGCCACGGCCGGCGACCACGCCGGGGTCGATGGTTTACTCGGCGCCATCGGCGCCATCTTCGAAGCGACCAACGGGGACGTGAAGCTCGATCAGCAGTTCTGCATCGGCACCGACGGATGGGCCGCCGAGTGGGAGCACGCTGTGCTCGGCCGCCACGGCAAGACGCTGGAGTCCAAGAACGCGTTCATCTACCGGTTCACGGGCGACCGGATTGCGGAGATGTGGATGTTCGTGGGGGCCGACCCCGGCCGAGCCGCGGCGTTCTTCGCCTGACACGGAGGTGTTGCGGGAGTTCGCGCACGTCGCCGTGCTGTATCGACCACACTGGAAGCGTGGTCGCGTGGCACGACGACTACCGCCGACTCGCCGCCCGCGAGGCGGAGAAGGCGCTTGAGGTCGACGAAATCGACCGGCTGGCCACCGCGGCATACATGACGGGGCGCGACCGGGAGAGCTTCGACGCCTGGGCCCGGGGGCATCACCGCTGTCTCGAGGAGGGCAACCCTATCCGGGCAGCGCGTTTCGGGGTCCGGTTGGCCCAGGCGCTCGGATTCACGGGCGACATCGCTCGCTGCAGCGGATGGGTGAAGCGTTCGCAGCGGCTGCTCGACGACACCGGCATCGACTGTGTCGAAAGGGGATTCGTCGAGCACGTGGCGGGGATGTGCCGCATCTTCGAAGAGGGTGACATCGTGGCGGCGCGTGCGGCCTTCGCGCGGGCCACGGCAATCGGGGAGCAGTTCCGCGACGCCGAGCTCCTCGCATTCGCGCGCATGGGCGAGGGGCGGTGTCTCATCTACCTCGGCGAGATCGCGGCGGGGCTCTCGCTACTCGACGAGGCGATGGTGTCGGTGGAGGCCCGCGAGATCCCGCCCATGGCCGTCGGAGATGCGTACTGCACCGTGATCGACGCCTGCCACGAATTGTTCGACGTTCGCCGCTGCGAGCAGTGGACCGACTCGTTCACCCGCTGGTGTGACGATCAACAGGGCCTTGTCCTTTACCGCGGGCACTGCCTGCTGCACCGGGCTGAACTGCTGATGCTCCACGGCGCTTGGTCCGACGGTGTCAAGGTCGCCCACGCGGCGTGCGCGGGACTCCGCGAACCGATGAATGCGCCAACGCTCGGCGGAGCGCACTACCTCGAAGCGGAATTGCACCGGCTGCGAGGTGAATTCGCGATGGCTGAGCGGGCCTATGAACTCGCCAACTCACTCGGGTGCCAGCCGCAGCCGGGAATGGCTCTGATGAGGCTTGCGCAGGGCCGCGTCGATGTCGCGGCAGCGCAGTTGCGGCGACGGCTAGTCGAATCGGATCAACCCATCGACCGCGCCCGCATCTTGTGCGCCGCCGCGGAGATCCTGATCGCCGCAGACGATCTCGAGGGCGCCCGGGCGGCTGCCGACGAGTTGGTTTCCATCGCAATCAAACTCAGCTCGCCACTTCTGCGCGCTCACGCCGCTCTCGGCACGGGCTCTGTGCTGCTTGCCGCCGGCGACGCTTGCGGTGCGCTGGCCGCATTACGCCGCGCCGTCGATGACTGGGTCGAGCGGCGCGCTCCTTACGAAGAGGCGCGCACCCGTTTGTTGATCGCCGACGCCTGCGAAGCCCTCGCCGACCTTGACGGCGCCGAAATGGAACGACGCGCCGCCGGTTCGACGCTTGAGGCGCTCGGCCGAACAGTGTCGCAGCGTCAAGACAGCGCGGAGGGTCTTACCGCGCGGGAGACGGAGGTGTTGGCGCTCGTCGCGCAGGGCAAGACCAACAGGGCGATTGCGGCCGAGCTGTGCATCAGCGAGAAGACGGTTGCCAGCCATCTCAACCACATCTTCACCAAGCTCGGACTCACGTCTCGGTCGGCCGCCACGGCATACGCATACCAGCACGACGTGGTGTCATAAGCTCGCGTCGATGTCTGTCCTCGACACCATGGCCGACTGGCCGGTCCCGACCGCCGCCGCCGCGGTCGTCGCCCCGTCCGGCGCGATCGCGGAATACGGCGACACGAGGCACCGCTTCGCGCTGGCTTCGGTGACCAAACCGCTCGTCGCGCGTGCGGCGCATATCGCGATCGAAGAGGGCGTGATCGAGCTGGACACCGAGGCCGGCCCGCCGGGCTCCACGGTCCGGCACCTGCTCGCCCACGCCTCGGGGTACTCGATGCACTCGCCGGAGCCGATGGCCAAGCCCGGCCAGCGCCGCGTCTACTCCAACTACGGATTTCAGGTGCTCGCCGAGACGATCCAGCACGCCTCGGGCATCGCATTCGGGCAGTACCTGACCGAGGCGGTGTTCGAGCCGCTCGGCATGACCGATTCCTCGCTCCAGGGCGGCGCGGAAGCGGCGGGCTTCGGGGCGACGTCGACGATCGCGGACCTGACGGCCTTCGCCGGCGACCTGCTGCGGCCGGCAACGGTGTCGGCGCAGATGCATGCGGAGGCCATTGACGTGCAGTTTCCGGGTCTGACCGGGGTATTACCGGGTTTCGGGGTACAGCGCCCGAACGACTGGGGGCTCGGCTTCGAGATCAGGGACGCCAAGTCGCCGCACTGGACCGGATCGTCCAATTCGGGCTGGACGTACGGCCATTTCGGCCAGTCAGGGACGTTCTTGTGGGTCGATCCGGGCGCTGACCGCGCGCTGGTCGTGCTTACGGACCGCGAATTCGGGGAGTGGGCCTACCCGTGTTGGCCCGCGCTCTCTGACGAAGTGCTGAGAGAATTCGGGGCAGACTAGCGCAACAGCGGCCTCACAAGGCACAA
>JAVRPG010000175.1:0-2863 GCA_032162325.1 Mycobacterium sp.
CCGCTCGGCCGTCAGAATCGTGCCCATGAAGAAGGTGGAATGCGCCCAGTAGAAAACATCCGGCTTCAGGGCGCTATACCGTCTCCCCTGACCGTCGACTCCCTTGATGCCGATGTGGTAGTCACGGACCTCCGCGCCGGTCTGGGGGGCCCGGTCGCCATCGAATACCACCCCGCCGATCGGGTACAGCGATCGAAGCAGCCGCGGCATGCGCTCGCGGAAGAAGATCGAGTGCTGCTCGACGGCGGCGCCCAGTTGCGGGTGCATGTTCTGCATCGATCCGGCCCACGGCCCCTGAAGCAGACCGCGCCAGTCGCCGAACAGCTGCCACGTCAGCGAGTCCGGGCCGAGCGGCGCCGGCAGCGCGTCGTAGCCGCCGGGCGCGGCCGGGCAGCCCGCGGCAATCGCAGGGGATCCGGTGGTCACCGGGCACGCCTCAGACGTATCTTGAGTCACTGGTGAGCTTCCGATCGGAGTCAGATGTCATTCTGACTACATGCGTTGTCACCATGAGCTTAGGGAGTGATGTGCCTTCCGGTCAACGACGGGGCCGATGGTCCGGCGTTCCGCTGCAGGATCGCCAGGTCGTGCGCCGCGACGAACTGATCGCCGCCGGTGTCGAGCTGTTGGGTAGCGAGGGCGGACCCGCGCTGACGGTGCGCGCGGTCTGCCGTGCGACGGGGCTGACCGAACGCTACTTCTACGAGAGCTTCGCCGACCGCGACGAGTTTGTGCGCGGGGTCTACGACGATGTGTGCACGCGGGCGATGTCGACGCTGATGACGGCCGACACGCCACGCGATGCTGTCGAGCGCTTTGTCGCATTGATGGTCGACGACCCGACGCGCGGGCGGGTGCTGCTGCTGGCCCCCGGGGTGGAACCCGTATTGACCCGCTCGGGCGCCGAGTGGATGCCCAACTTCATCGACCTGCTCCAGCACAAGCTGACCCGCATCACCGATCCCGCTGTGCAGGCCATGGTGGCCACCGGCCTGATCGGTGCGCTGACGACCTTGTTCACGGCTTATCTGAATGGCCGCCTGACGGCGACGCGGGAGCAGTTCATCGACTATTGCGTCGAGATGCTGCTCAGCCGGGTGTCTAGCTACTGAGCGCTACCCGCCTGGGGTGCTGACCGCTTCGAGCGACTGCTGCTCCTCGGCAGCGGCCTGGTCGGCGGCGGCCTTAGCTTCGCGGCCCGCAGGGCTGGCCAGCGAAGGCCCGGGCGTGCCGGCCGTCGCATATCCACCGTTGCAGTTCAGATGGAACTGCACCATGTCCGAGACGTGCGCGAAGTCGTCCCCGTGGATGAACGGGGCTGCCTGCGAGCTCGTGACGATGCACTCGTCTTGGGACACTTTGTCGCCCACCCGGCTGGCAACGACCACGGTCGCGCCTGCATCGCTGGCCGCTGATGAGGCGTCGGCGTAGGTCTGGCCAGCGTAATCGTCCGCCGTGGCCACGCCGGTGCCGAACAGAGCCATCAAGGCTGATGCGGCCGCGACCGAACCGGCCGACAGAACGATGGACTTCTTCACTGAGCCCGACCTCCGAAATATCTAAGTAATGTCTGCGAAGTTGATGCAGGAAGCATATTCCGTGGCCCGCCTCACCGCTACCGATCCAGCGACGCCGCCTAGATCAGCCGGCGTCCTGGGAGATCAACGCCTGACGGCCTGCCGGGCTGCCAGCAGAGTTTCCCGGCGAACCCGCCGAGCGACTGCGGCATTGCAGTTCAGCGCGACCCGTACCGTGTCGGGCTCGGGTGCCTGCCTGGGCCTAGTACCGCGACGCAAGGGGGCGCATGAGGCAGGTGTGACACTCTTCGGGACGACTTGAATGTCACCGGGGTACACAGATATATTGAGTGCAACCAACAGATACAGATAACTGGGAGGGATGGGACCATGTCGCAAGACCTGACCGATCTGCAACTGTTACACGAGCTGGAACCGGTCGTTGAGACGAACCTCAACCGGCACCTGTCCATGCGCAAGGACTGGAACCCGCACGACTACATCCCGTGGTCGGACGGCAAGAACTATTACGCCCTCGGCGGCCAGGACTGGGACCCCGAACAGTCCGTGCTGTCCGAAGTGGCCCAGGTGTCGATGTTGCAGAACCTGCTGACCGAGGACAACCTGCCGTCCTATCACCGCGAGATCGCGATGAACTTCGGCATGGACGGCGCCTGGGGGCAATGGGTCAACCGCTGGACCGCCGAGGAGAACCGGCACGGTATCGCCCTTCGGGACTACCTCGTCGTCACGCGCGCCATCGATCCCGTCGAGCTGGAGCAGCTGCGCGTCGAGCAGGTCACCCGTGGCTTCAGCCCCGGCCAAGGCCAGCAGGGCGAGATGTTCGCGGAGAGCCTGTTCGACTCCGTCATCTACGTGACGTTCCAGGAACTGGCCACCCGTGTGTCGCACCGCAACACCGGTAAGGCATGCAAGGAGACGGTCGCCGACCAACTGCTGCAACGGGTTTCGGCAGACGAGAACCTGCACATGATCTTCTACCGCGACGTCAGCGACGCCGGCTTCGACATCGCACCGAACCAGGCCATGCACTCGCTGCACCGCGTGCTGCGCAACTTCAAGATGCCCGGATACACCGTTCCGGAGTTCCGGCGCAAGGCCGTGATCATCGCGGTCGGCGGCGTCTACGACCCGCGCATCCACCTCGACGACGTCGTGATGCCCGTCCTGAAGAAGTGGCGCATCTTCGAGCGTGAGGATTTCACCGGCGAGGCCGCCGAGATGCGCGACGACCTCGGCAAGCTCATCGAGGAGCTCGAGGAGACCTGCGAGAAGTTCGAGGTCGCCAAGGTGCGCCGGCTCGAGCGCGAGCGCAAGGTCGCCGA
>JAVRPG010000176.1:0-3030 GCA_032162325.1 Mycobacterium sp.
CGAGAACGATCGCCAGCTGCGCGGTCGAGGTGCCGGTGACCATGTTCCGGGTGTACTGAGTGTGGCCCGGTGTGTCGGCGATGATGAATTTGCGCTTGGGCGTGGCGAAATAGCGGTACGCAACGTCTATGGTGATGCCTTGTTCGCGCTCGGCGCGCAGGCCGTCTGTCACCAAAGCCAGGTCGGTGTAATCGTTTCCGCGTTCCTTGGAGGTGCGCTCGACCGACGCCAACTGGTCTTCCATGACGGCCTTGGAGTCGTAGAGCAGACGGCCGATGAGCGTGGACTTGCCGTCGTCGACGGATCCGGCGGTGGCCAGTCGGAGCAACGTCGTCATCAGAAATAGCCCTCTCGCTTGCGGTCTTCCATGCCGGCCTCGGAGATGCGGTCGTCGGCGCGGGTGGCGCCGCGTTCAGTGAGTCGGGACACCGCGGTCTCGGCGATCACCTCGGACACGGTCCCGGCCAGCGACTCGACGCAACCGGTGCACGTGACATCGCCGACGGTGCGGAAGCGCACGGTCTTCTCGACGACCTCTTCGTCCTTGCGCGGCTGCAGGTACTTGTGCACCGCCAGCAGCATCCCGTCGCGCTCGAAAACCTTGCGCTGGTGCGCGTAGTAGATCGACGGCAGTTTGATCTTCTCGGCACCGATGTAGGACCAGATGTCGAACTCGGTCCAGTTGGACAGCGGAAAAACCCGGATGTGCTCGCCGTTGTGGTGGCGTCCGTTGTACAGGTTCCACAGCTCCGGCCGCTGCACCTTGGGGTCCCACTGGCCGAATTCGTCGCGGAAGCTGAACACCCGCTCCTTGGCGCGGGCCTTCTCCTCGTCGCGGCGGGCCCCACCGAAGGCGGCGTCGAACTTGTTCTCCCGGATGGCGCGCAGCAGCGTGAAGGTCTGCATGGGGTTGCGCGACGGGATGGTCTCGACCACGCGGCCCGCGTCGATATCGTCCTGCACCTTGGCGACGACGAGGCGCACCTCGGACTCGGCGACGAGCTCGTCGCGGACCTGGAGCACCTCTTCGAAGTTGTGGCCGGTGTCGACGTGCATCACCGGGAACGGCAGCCGGCCCGGCCGGAACGCCTTCAGCGCGAGATGCAGCATGACGATGGAGTCCTTGCCGCCGGAGAACAGCAGCACCGGCCGCTCGAACTCCGCGGCCACCTCCCGAATGATGTGGATGGCCTCGGCCTCGAGCGAGCGCAGATGGCTCAGCTCGTAGCGGCCCGCTTGGGTGAGCTCCTGGGCGGCGGTCACCGTTTCCTCACTAAGTTGGTAGAGATGACCAAATTTATCTGCATAACCAGATATGAAACCAGCCCGGGTGGCCGATGTCAACGCGCGTCTTAGCGCGAGCAGCCGCAAATTGCCCCGACACGCCGCGGTTTTGGAACCTTTTGCGTCTGCTGGCGCAGAGGCGCTTACCCCGGAGGTAATTGATCCACCGCAGATACTGGAGCCATGTCAATTCCCACTCAGCCTCAGACCGGCGCGGACGTCATGGCCCAGTTCATTCCGTCCTCGCCGTTCGTCGCCAAGCTGGGCATCGTCGCCGATGTCCTCGACGCCGACGAGGTGCGGCTGCGCCTGCCCTGGGACCCGACCAACGTCACGATCGCCGACATGGTGCACGGCGGCGCGATCGCGGCGCTGGCCGACGTTGCGGTGATGGCCGCCGCATGGGCGGGCGCGAAGGTTCCGGACTCGCTGCGCGGCGTGACGACATCGATGTCGATGCAGTTTCTGGCGCCGGCCCGCGCGACCGACCTCATTGCGATCGGCCGGGTGCTACGGCGCGGCAAGACCCTGGTAAACGTCGACGTCGACGTCGTCACGCCGGAGGGAGAGGCGGTCGCCAAGGCGATCGCGACCTACAAGGTGGGGTGAATCGTCCTGCTCGACGTGGTATCCCCTGAAATGTTCGAACGGCGGCGTTGCGGCATGATCATCCTTGGTGGCTGGTCACTCGGCCTCTCCAACTCGAGGAGGAACCGGTCATGCGTCAGCTGTATTACCTGACACCATTGCTGGCGGCGGCATCGCAAGGGCCATTGTGGGCGCAAGGGTACGTACAGCAGGCGGCGCATCCGGGCTTGTCTGCGCAGCGGCCGCGTCACTCGCGGGTTCAGCAGCGCCGGGGGGTACGGGCAATCCAGTCGCCAATGCTGTTGCCTGCGAGGTTGACTGGGCGACGAGTTGGCTCCCCCGACTGTGTTCAGAGCTGCCAGAGCGGTCCCCTGCGGACGGTGCGCTGCATCGTTGGCTATCGATGCAGTAGTCGTCGCGTCGTGAAGGCGGTCGCGAAGGCACGAAAGTTCGCGTGCGACCGCGTCCAATGACAGCGCGTCGATGTTGTCCCTCAGGGCATTCGCGAGGGCCTGCAGGGTGCTCGTGATGGATCCCGCGATGCCGTCGGGAAGCGTGTCAATCCAACCCGGATCGTTGGTCTGGTTGATCACCTCCTCAATTCCTCTTTCCGCGCAGTACAGCGCCACGCGCAACTGCTCGACGTCGTGTTGTCCGAAGCCGGGCAGCAGAGCGCCGGAGACTTCGCTCTCGATGGCTGTCCGGCACCGCATCACCCGGTCGAGACTCCGGCGGAGAGCTCTTGCAGCACGATCGGGTGCATTGCCGTCGCGGGTTGCGGTCAGCACGTCCACAACGCTGGCGACCGCGTCTCCCGCACTCCGGCAGAAGACGTCGACGGACCGTTTGAGGAGACGAGCCGGATTGTCGGACAGGATCACGTATTCCGAGACGGTAACCCAGGCGAAGCCGACTGTCGAAGCGAGCACGAACCACCCGGTCCGGTCGCTGGTGACGCGCCCGGCGCCCGCGAGAAACGTGATGAGTGCGCCGATCACAGCGAGATTGCCGGCCCGCAGACTCCAGGGACGCAGCGCGTACGACAAGAACATCTGCAGGATCAGGAACGCTACCGCGGCCCATACCGCCGTTCGGCTCAGTTCGACGGTGACAACGATCGCGATGGCCGAGACAACTGAGGCCCAGCCGAATGTGTGA
>JAVRPG010000177.1:0-10225 GCA_032162325.1 Mycobacterium sp.
GCCGGGCTTGTTCATCGTCTACGCGGTGTGCGGTCTGTTCGTCTTCTTCATCCTGCGTGCATTGGGTGAGCTTGTGCTGCACCGCCCTTCGTCCGGATCGTTCGTCTCCTATGCGCGCGAATTCCTCGGCGAGAAGGCCGCCTACGTGGCCGGCTGGATGTACTCCTTCAACTGGGCGTGCACGTCGATCGTCGATGTCACCGCCGTCGCGCTTTACATGCACTACTGGGGCGCGTTCAAGGCGGTCCCGCAGTGGACGATCGCATTGATCGCGCTGGTGATCGTGCTGACCGTCAACATGATCTCGGTGAAATTGTTTGGCGAGATGGAGTTTTGGGCCGCCCTGATCAAGGTCGTCGCACTGGTGACGTTCCTTGTCGTCGGGATCGTGTTCCTCGCGGGCCGGTTCACCGTCGAGGGGCAGAGCACCGGCTTCTCCGTCATCGCCGACAACGGGGGCATCCTGCCGACCGGTGTGCTGCAGCTGGTGATCATCACCTCGGGTGTGATATTCGCTTATGCCGCAGTGGAATTGGTGGGTACGGCGGCCGGTGAAACCGAGAACCCGGCCCTGGTGATGCCGCGGGCCATCAACTCCGTGGTGTTCCGCATCGCCGTGTTTTACGTCGGGTCGCTGGTGCTGCTGGCGCTGCTGTTGCCCTACACCACCTACAAACAGGGCACCAGTCCGTTCGTCACGTTCTTCTCCTCGATCGGCGTTCCGGCCGCAGGCGACATCATGAACTTCGTGGTGCTGACCGCAGCGCTATCGAGCCTCAACGCCGGGCTTTACTCCACCGGCCGCATCCTGCGGTCGATGGCGATGAACGGCAGCGCGCCTGCGTTCACCGCGAAGATGACGAAACACGGGGTGCCGTTTGCGGGTATCGCACTGACGGCCTGCTTCACCGTTGCGGGCGTGTTCTTGAATGTAGTGCTCCCGTCCGAGGCGTTCAACATCGCCCTTGACCTGTCGGCGCTGGGCATCATCGCATCGTGGGGCACGATCGTGATCTGCCAGATCCAGCTGTTTCGGTGGTCCAAACGCGGAATCGTGGCGCGGCCGGCGTTCCGGCTGTTCGGCGCCCCGTACACCAGCTACGCCACCCTGGTGTTCCTGGTCGGCGTGACCGCCCTGATGTGTTACGAGAACTACTGGAATCTGGTGGCGTTGGTGGTGCTCGTCCCTGCACTCGTCGGCGGCTGGTACGCGGTAAGGGGCCGCGTCCTGGATATGGCTCGCGAGCGAGTCGGCTTCACCGGCAACTATCCCGTCATCGCCGAAACACCGCTGATGGACGAGTTCCTCGAAAAGGACGCCAAAGACGCCAAGGAGTGAACGCTAGTACGCGCGGACCTGACGCTCCTGCGTCGCCTGCGGCTCCGTGGGCTTGGGCTCCCGCTCTCCGGAGCGCTGCAGCAGCCGGACGAAGTCCGCGACGGACAGCGTCTCGCCGCGGCGCGACGGGTCGATACTCGCGGCCAGCAGCCGGCTGGCCGATTCGTTGCCCGAACCCGCCCACTCGGCGAACGCGTTGCGCGATGTCTTGCGGCGCTGTGCGAATGCCACGTCGATCAGCTCGAACGCCTGGGCGCGGAAATCGGGGTCGGCCGGCCACGGTGTCGCTTCGTGGCGGTCGATGCGCACCAGACCCGAGTACACCCGCGGAATGGGCCAGAACACCGTCGGCGACACCATGCCGTAGCGCCGGACATTGCCGAAGAACCGGACCTTGACGCTGGGCACGCCGTAGTCCTTGCCGCCGGGTTCAGCGGCGAGCCTCTCGGCGACCTCGGCCTGCACCATCACCATCACCGTCCGGATCGACGGGAACTCGGCGAGCAGGTGCAGCAGGGCGGGGACAGCGACGTTGTACGGCAGGTTGGCCACCAATGCCGTCGGCTGGTCGGCCAGGTCGGGCGGCTGCAGCGTCAGGATGTCGCGGTTGAGCACGGTCAGCCGGTTGATCTCGCTGTGGGAATGCTCGGCGATGGTCTTCGGAAGCTGCCGGGCCAGCAGCGGATCGATCTCAACGGCGGTCACCCTGGCGCCCCGATCGAGCAGGGCCAGCGTCAGGGAACCCAAGCCGGGACCGACCTCGAGGACGTGGTCGTGCCGGTTGACGCCAGAAGCCGAAACGATACGGCGCACGGTGTTGGCGTCGTGAACGAAGTTCTGGCCGAACGACTTGCGAGGCCTGAAGTCAATCTCTTTCGCGAGATGGCGTATCTCGGTCCGCCCGAGTAGTCGAATAGTCAGCGCGCAATCCTCCCGCTACACACGGGCCACGCGCCCCAACCCTGTCGCACCCGAGTGACCTCAGCAATCGCGATCTGTTCTTCTCTTGTCGCCAGATCCGCCCTCGGAGCATACCTTAGTCCGCCTTGCCGTTCCCAGGTGTTTTGGTCAAATTGGACGCCGCCGTAAAATCCATTGCCGGTGTTGATGGCCCAATTACCTGTCGATTCGCACCGTGCGAGCGTGTCCCATTGGGCTCCGTTGGTCACCGGAGGCACCTCGGTACCCGGCTTCGCGCCGATTCTCAGCACCGCGTCCCTGGCCGGCACGACAACGACATTGGCTACTGGCAACCTGCCGGTCTCCACACCGTTCACCTTCGCGACGGCGAAGGTGACGTCCTGCGTGCCGGGTGTCCCAGGGTCGTCGACGACCTGACGGCTCATGTTCATCGTCACATCCGGAACCTGCTTGTTGTTCGGTGGCAGCGGCACGCGCTGCGTCACCTTGTCGATGCGAATCCGGGTCACCTGGATCTGCATGCCGTCGACGACCGGCGACCACGCGGCAGGCACCACGGTGTCCTTCTGCTCCAGCGGCACGCCCGCGGCCTCAAGCAGGCCCGCGACATTCGGCGCGGCGAGACGCAGCGTCTGCGTTGCGCCACCGTCGTTGAGCTGAACGGTCTTTGCGCTGACCACGGGCAGCGACATGCCGGCCAGCGGGACGCGGCTGCCGCGCGAGGCCGCGGCGGGAGCCTTGTCGGTCATCTGCAGCTGGGCCAGCGCCTCTTGGACCGTCGACGCCGTGGTCCACACCTGCCGGCTGTCGTCGCCGTCGAGCGAGATCTGCAGCGGCCGGCTGCGGCGCAGCACGATCGAATCGGACTGCTGCACGGGCTCGTTGGCCGCCGGGTAGAGGTCGTCGCGTTCGTCGACGTCGAACCCGTTTTCCTTGACGACGTCGATCACGCGGGACTTCATCGTCGCAACAGTCATCTGCGCGCCGTCGACGGTCAGCGTGACGGTCTTGTGCGCAGCAACGGCGAACCCGCCGGCCAAGGTGAGCGCGAGCAACGTCGCACCAACCAGAAGCCGAAGCATGGGAGAGCGGGCTTCGTGGAGCTTATTCAAAATATTCAAAACGTGTTCTATCCCCGACTATCGGACGGTTGACGACTGGTCCCCCCGTTCGATCACAGCACGGTAACGAATAGGCCTAGGGACGGCAACTCGTCCAGCCCATAGGCCTGAACGGCCGTCGTAGTACTTTCCTGGGCAATATCTGCCGCGGGCCGCTCGACGACTTCGGCGAGCGCCCGCACCGTGTAGGGCAGGCAGTACGGCTCGTTCGGGGCGCCACGATACGGGTGCGGGGTCAAAAACGGCGCATCGGTCTCGACGAGCAGCTGCCCGGGCGGTATCAATGCCGCCGCCTCGCGCAGCGCGTGCGCGTTGCGGAAGCTGACGGTGCCAGACAGGCTCAGCAGCCAGCCGCCGGCCACGCATGTGCGGGCCATGGCCGCGTCCGACGAGAAGCAGTGGAAGATCACCGTCTCGGGTGCGCCCTCGGCGCGCAGCACGTCGAGGACCTCGGCGTCGGCATCGCGGTTGTGGATCATCAGCGGCTTGCCGGCGCGTTTGGCGAGGTCGATGTGCCAGGCGAAGGCCTCGCGCTGTTCGGCCGGTTGGGCGCAGCCCTCGAGGCGCCCGGGCCAGTACATGTCGAGTCCGGTCTCGCCGATCGCGACGACGCGCGGGTGCTCGGCCAGCCGCGCGATGACGGTCTTGGCCTCCTCGGTCAGCGCGTTGGCGCGCGTCGGGTGCAGCGCGACGGCGGCGTAGACCCGCGGGTCCCAGTCGGCGGCCTCGGTCACCCAGCGCGCGGACTCGAGGTCGTCAGCGATGGTGACGACGGCTTGCACACCGACCGCTGCGGCGCGGTCGACGATCGCCTTGACACTAGCGGCATCCGTCGCCCCGCAGGCGTCTAGGTGGGTGTGCGCGTCGATCAGCGGGGTCAGCGGCTCAGGGGCGGGCGGCAAGGGTCGCCGGGTGGGAGGCGGGGGGCCGTCAGTGCTCACTGGCACACCATAAGGTTGAGGACAAATGAGCGAGCCGTACTACATCACTACAGCCATCGCCTATCCCAACGGCGACCCTCACGTCGGCCATGCCTACGAATACATCGCCACCGACGCGATCGCGCGGTTCAAGCGGCTGGATGGGTTCGACGTGCGCTACCTCACCGGGACCGATGTCCACGGGCTCAAGATGGCCGAGACGGCCGCGGACGAGGGCATTCCGACCGCCGAGTTGGCGCGGCGCAATTCCGATGTGTTCCAGCGGCTGCAGGAGAAGTTGAACATCTCCTTCGATCGGTTCATCCGCACCACCGACGAGGACCACATCGAGGCTTCGATCGAGATCTGGAACCGGATGAACGCTTCCGGCGACATCTATCTCGACACGTACGCGGGCTGGTATTCGGTGCGCGACGAAGGCTTCGTCACCGAGGCCGAAACCAGCGTCGGCCCCGACGGTGTCCGTGTAGCCACCGAGACCGGCGCCCCCGTGACGTGGACCGAGGAGGAGACCTACTTCTTCCGACTCTCGGCCTACACCGACAAGTTGCTGGCGCACTACGAGGCGCACCCGGAGTTCATCGAGCCCCACGTGCGGCGCAACGAGGTGGTCAGCTTCGTCTCCGGTGGGCTGCGCGACTTCTCCATCTCGCGGACGACGTTCGATTGGGGCGTGCCGGTGCCCGATCACCCCGACCACGTCATGTACGTGTGGGTCGATGCGCTGACGAACTACCTGACCGGCGTCGGGTTTCCCGATACGGATTCCGAACTGTTCAAGCGGTTCTGGCCGGCCGACCTGCACATGATCGGCAAGGACATCATCCGGTTCCACACCGTGTACTGGCCAGCTTTTCTGATGTCGGCCGGAATCGAGTTGCCGCGCAAGGTTTTCGTGCACGGCTTCGTGCTCAACCGCGGCGAGAAGATGAGCAAGTCGGTCGGCAACGTCGTCGATCCGAACGCACTGATCGACGCGTTCGGGGTAGACCAGGTGCGCTACTTCTTCCTTCGGGAGGTGCCGTTCGGGCAGGACGGCAGCTACAGCGAAGACGCCATCATCGGGCGCATCAACGCCGACCTGGCGAACGAGTTGGGGAACCTGGCGCAGCGCTCACTGTCGATGGTCGCCAAGAACCTCGACGGAATCGTCCCGGAGCCGGGCGAATTCACCGCCGACGATCTTGATTTGCTTGCGGCCGCCGACGGGTTGATGGAGCGGGTGCGCGGCCATTACGACGCGACGGCCATGCATCTGGCGCTGGAGGCGATCTGGTCGGTGCTCGGCGCGGCCAACAAGTACTTCTCCGCGCAGGAACCGTGGGTGCTGCGCAAGACCGATACGCCCGAGGCCCAGCTTCGCTTCCGCACCGTGCTGTACACGACGCTGGAGGCGGTGCGGATCGCGACGCTGCTGAGCCAGCCGGTGATGCCTGAGTCGACGGGCAGGCTGCTCGACCTGCTCGGCCAGTCAGAGGACCAGCGGACGTTCGCGGCGATCGACAACCGGCTGGCCCCGGGAACCGCGTTGCCTGCGCCGGTCGGGGTGTTCCCGCGCTACCAGGTGGAGTGAAACCTGCTCGCCCGCTCACCGAATCGGTGATGACGCCGTCGCATCGAGCAAGACAGAAGTGACGTCGACGATGTCGTGACGATCGAATCCCGCCATGTCCTCCGCGAACGCGGAGCCGGCCATGTATTCGCTCTCGACCCTCGCCGGATCTGCGCCATTCTGGTAAGAGACAAGCGCGAACAGCCGGTTCTCCCCCTCGCGTGAGGTCCAGATGCCGCGCGTTTCGACCCCGAACGCTTCGAGGCTGCCGATGTGACGGGCCCAATGAATCGCGGCGTATTTGTCCAGAGCCTCGACGGACCGCAGTGTATAAATCCTGAGTTGAAACACGATCTCTGGTGCCTTTCAGATCAAGAGCGTAACGCATAACGCAGCCACCGCGAGGCCCTGCAGAACCGCCCTGGCGCTGATTACCCGATCCCAATTGCGTTGCAACACACGCACGTTCGCTGGAACATCGCCAACCTCAGCTGCCGCTGCGAGTTGCCGATTGATCGGCGCGCTCACGTTCCGGTACAGCGCGATCCAGGCCAGTAGCAGACCCACGGCGGTGGCGGCAGGGATGGCCTCGACCCACCGGCCCGCGATCCCGGCGACCGCGGCGCATGTTGCCGCCGCAATGATCCCCAGCGTCCCGGGTATCGGCATTCGCCGGTCACCGTAACGATGCACGTTTCCCATCACGGTCGTGAGCGCTCGGTCGTCGACGCGGGTAAGCGCGGGGCGCTGCACCAGCGCGCAGAACACGTCGGTGCCGTAGACGACGCCGGTACTCAAGACCGCGATCAGGCCTGCAATCCGGACGGCGTCGATCATGCTTCGCCTCCGGCGCCTGCCCCGCCCAGCGCGCCCATCTGCTGAAGCATCTGCAAGGTATTCAGTTCGTCCCAGTGTTCGACGAACATCCCGTCCGCCACGCGCCAGATGTCGATCGATCGCATCTCGACCTTGCGGCCGGTGGCCGGAATGCCCATGAATTCGCCTGCGTGGGTCCCGCGGTAAACGAAGCGGCCGACCACGCGGTCGCCAGAGATCACCAGGTCCTCCATGGTGGCCGTCAGATCGGGCAGTGCGTGGAAGAACCCGGCCCAGAACTGTCGGTTGGCCTCGCGCCCATCGGGGACGAATGCGTTGTGATTTCGGTAATCGGGTGCCACAAATCGATCCACCAGGTCGGGGTCGTGCTCGTTGAGCATCATCACGAAGGCATCGGCGAGGCCCTGTGCGGAGGCAGTCATGTCGAACTCCAATCGACTCGAAGGTGTTAGCAACGCTAACCCTCCTCCGAACCTGTGTCAATAGCATTGCTATGAACACTAGCGATGCTAGAATCGGATATGACCATCGAGGAGCGTCGCGAGCGAGACCGCGCTGCCCGTCGTCAACTGATCGTCATCACGGCACGTCGGATCGCCGAAGCGGAGGGATGGGATGCCGTCACCACCCGGCGGTTGTCCGCCGAAATCGAGTACAGCCAGCCGGTCCTCTACAAGCACTTCTCGAACATGGACGCGATCGCCCAGAGCGTCGCTGTCGAGGGATTCCGAGAACTCGCCGAGTCACTGTACAACGCAAGGGGCGGCGCCGCGGAGCCCGAGGACGCACTTCGACGAATTGCGCACGCGTACATCGACTTTGCCCTAGCGAACCCGGCGGTTTATGACGCAATGTTCACCCGCGCCACCACGCTGCACTTCGCGGCCTCCGACACGCCGCCCGAGCTATCGGCCGCCTTCGCGGAGTTACGGGACGCGGTCACGGCCGTCGCAGACGCCGCGGACGCGGACACGGCCACCGAAACCCTGTGGGCGGCGCTTCACGGCTTGGCCACTCTTGGCCGAAGCGGGCGACTTCGTGGCGGACACGTCTCCGAACGTGTCAACCTCCTTGTCGCGCAATTTGTAGCCGCGACTACGCCAGGCAATCCGTAGCGCAATGTCGGTGGTACCGCCCGGACACACTGGAGTAACGCCTCCCTACTTCTCTTGACGACGAGAGATAGCGAGAGGAGACGGTATGACCGACATGTTCCATCTGGGATGGTTCCTGAACTTCGTCGCCGACGAGTGGAACGGGAACTGGGGCGACGGCGGGCGTGACTTCACCGGGGACTTCTACGTCGAAATGGCCAAGGATCTCGAGCGCGCCAAGTTCGACTACGTCCTGATCGAGGACAAGCTCATGGTGTCGACCGCATACGGCGGCACGATGGAGCACGACCTCAAGCACGGTGTGAACCCCAAGCACGACCCGGTTCCCCTCGCCGTGCTGATGGCCAACGCCACCACCCGGCTCGGCGTCGTCCCCACGATGTCCACCAGCTTCTACCCGCCGTTCCTGCTGGCCCGGCTCTGCAGCACCATCGACCACATCGCGCGCGGACGATTCGGCTGGAACGTCGTCACCTCCGGCGAGGACCGCTCCGCGCAGAACTTCGGCCTCGACAAGCTCTGGGAACACGATGAGCGCTATGTGCGAGCCGGCGAGTACCTGGAATTGGTGAGCAAGCTCTGGGAGTCATGGGAGCCCGACGCCATCGAGCGCGACTACATGACCGGGACATACGCCAACTACAAGAAGGTCCACACGATCGACTTCGAGGGCAGGTACTTCAAGTCCCGCGGCCCGCTGAACACCGCGCCGTCACCGCAGTACCGCCCGACCATCGCCCAGGCAGGCGCGTCGCCGCCGGGACGCGAGCTGGCCGCGCAGCACGCCGACACGATCGTCGCGCCTGCCAACGGCGTAGAGGCGATGAAGGCCTACCGCGATGACATCCATGCCCGGATGAAGGCCAACGGTCGCGATCCCGCGCACTGCAAGCTGCTCTACCTCGTCACCCCGATCGTCGCCGACACGCACGAGGAGGCGTTGGCCAAGCAGGAGCGGTGGTTTACCGACCCGCTCTACATCGAGTACATGCTGGCCGAGATCTCTTCCATCACCGAGATCGACTTCGCCCAGTTCGATCTGGACGAGCCGATGCCGGAGCATGTGACGACGAACGGCGAGCGCGGCGCGCTGGAGAGCTTCCTGGCAAGGGGCAAGGGCAAGACGCTGCGCGAGATCGTCACCGGCAGCGGTTTTTCCGGCAACGTCCCATTCGTCGGCACACCCGCCGAGGTCGCCGATGAGATGGGGGCGGTAATGGACCAGGTCGGTGGCGACGGCTACCTGATCACCAGTCCGGTCATGCGGCTGAACCGCCGCTACGTCACCGAGATCACCGATGGCCTGGTGCCCGAGTTGCAGAAGCGCGGCCTCGTCCGGTCGGAGTACACCGCCACCATGCTTCGCGACCACCTGCGTGAGTTCTGATGACCGACAAGCGATTCCACCTGGGCTGGTTCATGAACTTCACGGCCAACGAGTGGAATACGCCGTTCGGCAACGACGGCATGCCCTGGAACGGCAAGTTTCACATCGAGATGGCCCAGGCGATGGAGAAGGCGTGCTTCGACTACATCATGATCGAGGACACGCTGATGGTGTCGGAGGCATACGGCGGCACCTCGGAGGTCTATCTGAAGTACGCCACAATGGCGCCCAAGCACGACCCGGCGCCGCTCGCCGCGATCATGGCAGCGGCCACTTCCAACTTGGGCATCGTCGCGACGATGTCGACGACGTTCTATCCGCCATTCCTGCTCGCCCGGCTCTGCTCCACTCTCGACAGCATCGCCGAGGGGCGCTTCGGTTGGAACATCGTCACCTCCGGTGAGGACGGCTCGGCGCAGAACTTCGGAATGGACAAGCTCACCGAGCACGACCTGCGCTACGACATCGCCGACGAATACCTCGACCTGGTGTGCCAACTCTGGGAGTCCTGGGAGCCCGACGCGGTGATCCGCGACCGCGAGACCAACACCTACGCCGATTTCAAGAAGGTTCACGCAATCCACTTCGCGGGCAAGTACTTCAAGTCTCGCGGACCGCTCAACACGGTGCGCTCACCGCAGGGCCGCCCGAGCTTCGTCCAGGCCGGGGGTTCACCCAAGGGCCGCCAATTCGCGTCGAAGTACGCCGACTCCATCATCGCCGTCGCCAACGGAGTGGAAGGCATGAAGGCCTACCGCGACGACGTCCGTGCCAGGGCGGCGGCTCAGGGCCGCAACCCCGACGACATCAAGGTGCTGTTCGTGGTGAGCCCCACACTGGGCTCCACCGAGGAGGAGGCGTGGGCGCGCAAACGGAATTTCGTGGAGAGCGACCAGTTCTTCGAACAGTCGCTGGCCAGCATCTCGTCGGTCACCGACATCGATTTCTCCCAGTTCGACCTCGACGAGCCATTGCCGCCACTGGAGACCAACGGCGAGCGCGGATCGCTCGA
>JAVRPG010000178.1:0-2607 GCA_032162325.1 Mycobacterium sp.
GCGCCGACTTGGCGATGTCGCGGGTGATCACCCCGTCGGCGCGGACCTCCGCGTAGTCGCGGACCCGGCGCAGCAGCCGGTTGGCGATGCGTGGCGTGCCGCGCGAGCGTCGCGCGATCTCGGCGCCGGCGTCGGCTCCCACCTCGATACCAAGAATGGAAGCCGACCGGGCCAGCACCCGCTCCAACTCTGCTGGCTCATAGAAGTCCATATGGGCCGTGAACCCGAACCGGTCACGCAGCGGCCCCGTCAGCGCACCCGACCGGGTGGTTGCCCCAACCAAGGTGAAGGGCGCGACCTCGAGCGGAATCGATGTGGCGCCAGGGCCTTTCCCGACGATGACGTCGACGCGGAAGTCCTCCATCGCGAGGTACAGCATTTCCTCGGCGGGTCGGGCGATGCGATGGATCTCATCGATGAACAACACGTCGTGCTCGACGAGATTGGACAGCATCGCGGCAAGGTCGCCAGCGCGCTCAAGCGCGGGACCGGACGTGACCCGCAGCGACGTGCCGAGTTCGGCGGCGATGATCATCGCCAGTGACGTCTTGCCCAGCCCGGGCGGGCCGGACAACAGGATGTGATCCGGTGTGCCGCCGCGGTTTTTGGCGCCCTCGAGGACCAGTTGCAGCTGTTCGCGCACCCGCGGCTGACCGATGAACTCGCGCAACGACCGCGGCCGCAGACTGGCGTCGATGTCGCCTTCTCCGACGGTCAGGGCGGCGGAAACCTCCCGATCCGAAGTGTCCTCGGGCTCGTCGTCGTCGAACCGACTCATGTTCGTCTGTTCTTCGCGCGAGCGCTCATCACTTCTTACCCAGGATCAACAGGGCCGCCCGCAGCGCACTCGAGGTAGTGGCCTCCGGTTCGTTGGCCAGCACCTTGTCGGTGGCCTCCTCGGCCTGCTTGACCGCAAAGCCAAGTCCGACAAGAGCTTCCACCACCGGCCCGCGCACCGAATGGCCGTTCAACGCGACGGCGCCCGAAGCCGCATGCACAGGCCCGATCTTGTCGCGCAACTCGAGCACCAACCGCTCGGCACCGCGCTTGCCGATACCCGGCACGCGGGTCAGCGCCGCGACGTCACCGTCGGCGAGTGCCAGCCGCAGCGAAGGAGCGTCGTACACGGCCAGCGTGGCCAGCGCGATCTTCGGCCCGACGCCGGAGACACTGAGCAACGTGAGGAATAGGTCGCGGGCGTCGGCGTCCGCGAACCCGTACAGCGTCATCGAATCCTCGCGCACGATCATCGCGGTGATCAACCGGGTTTCGCTGCCACGGCGCAGCGTCGCCAGCGTGGACGGGGTCGCCATCACCTTGTAGCCGACGCCTGCGGCCTCGATGACGACGTGATCGAGCGCAATGTCGAGGACTTCGCCGCGAACGGATGCAATCATCGTGCCGCCTTCAATTTCGCTTGATACTTGCGACGCTGTTCTGCGGCCAGCGCCTCCGCCTCCGCCATGCGGGCGATCATCGGCGCGCGCCAGCAGTGGCAGATCGCCAGCGCCAGCGCGTCGGCGGCGTCGGCGGGTGTCGGTTTCGTTTGCAGCGCAAGGATTCTGGTCACCATCGCGGTGACCTGAGCCTTGTCCGCGTTGCCGTTACCGGTGACGGCGGCCTTGACCTCGCTCGGCGTGTGGAAGTGCACGTCGATGCCGCGTCTGGCGGCCGCAACTGCGATGACTCCGCTGGCCTGTGCGGTACCCATCACGGTCGACACGTTCTGTTGCGCGAACACCCGCTCGATGGCGACCACGTCGGGGTGGTGGGTGTCCATCCAATGCTCGACGGTGTCACTGATGGTGAGCAGCCGGAGTGGCAGCGGCTCATCCGACGGCGTGCGGACCACGTCGACATCCAGGGCGATCACCTTCCGGCCCTGGCTGCCCTCGATGACCGACAGGCCGCAGCGGGTCAGCCCGGGGTCGACTCCCATTACCCGCACGTCAGCCCCTTCTGTGAACACCTGTTCGAGAGCTTAACGGGCAGATCCGACGCCTTCCGGCACGACACGCGGGATCAGCGCAACGCCGCGGTACCGCGGGGCCAGCGCCCGTCCGGCGGCGAGCAGCGGCTCGGTGCTGCGCAACGTGCGGGCAATGACGAAGGCGCCCTCCAGCGCGCTGATCAGGGCGAACGTCACCTCTCGGGCCTGTGACGAGTCGAGCCCCCTGGCAGCGAAGTAGGCGCTTCCGCCGTCTATCCAGCCGTCGAAGACCGAGGCGGTGGTTTCGCGGAGTTCCTCGACGGTGTCGGCGACCTCGGCGGCGACGCTGGCCACCGGGCACATGTTCGCGAAGCCGGTGCTCGCCATGTCCTCGGCGGCCTGGGTGAAGACGCCCTCGATGGCGGCGCCGAGGTCCGTGTACTCGTCGACGATCGACGGGATGAGCAGCGCGTAGGCGTGGCCGGCATTGATCAGCGCCTCCCTCACGATCTGGACCTTGCCGCCGCGGAAGTGGTGATACAGCGAGCCGATCGGGGCACCGGAGGCTACGGCGATGTCCTTCATGCCGACCGCGCCGTAGCCCTTGCGCCGCATCAGCTCGGCCGCGGCGGTCAGGATCGATTCCCGGGTGGACCTTGCCATCCGTGCCTCCTGCC
>JAVRPG010000179.1:0-10670 GCA_032162325.1 Mycobacterium sp.
CCGCAATTCGAGTTCAGCAAGCTCACCCAGCCCTGCGCACTAAAGTCGATGCGGTGGGACATCTATTCGTCGCGCAGGGTGATCTGACCAGGCTGGCCTGCGACGCCATCGTCATACCATGTGACAAACAGCTGAATGTGAACAAGGCTTGGGAGAGCATCCTCCCCGACGGTCTGCCCCCCGGGGATGGCAGCGATTGGCTTCGACTCGAGGGCGCGAGAACGCCCATGGCGTCGTCACCCTGCCCGACGCCGACCATCGAAAGGTGAGGGCGTTCGTCGCGGTCGAGGTGTCTACCACACCACACGACGTCATCGACCGGCTGTGGAACGCGCTGGATGACGTGTCCGATGGCCTGGTTCCCGCCGACTATCGGGTGCAGCCATTGATCGGGATACCACTGGTGGGAACCGGATACGGCGGGCTGGAGGGTCGGCGCACGGAGGTCATCGAGGAACTCCTGCAACGTCACCGCTCGAGAGCACTGAGTGTTGACCTCGCGCGCTGATTCTTCTAGATCCCCGCGACTTCGCTGCCGTGCGGCTTCGTTGCGTCCGCCCTTGAGCATCGTGATCATGCGGAGGTCCCGGTATTCGACGGAGTCCGCGTCCGCTTGCGTCAGCGCCAAGGCGGTGCCTCGTCGACGGGGTCAGAAAAGCTGGCGGCGACGCGAGAGCCAGCGCGGGCTGGTCGCGCGTCGAGGCATGCCTGCGGGAGCTAGGCAACATGACCGGTGGCTCGTGATTGGTGAGATCTCGGCGTAGGGCGACGAGCCCGACCCCGACGCTGGGGCGCAGGCTCACGCCGCGGTTTTGGTCACCGCTTCTTGTCGGACGTCGCACGTAGCATCCGAACCATGGGAGCTGCACGGCGTCGTTCACATAGGGCGAGCAATTCGGGCGGGTTCGGCGCGCTGTTTGCGCTGCTGGTGGTCGTCGCGATCATCATCAAATTCATCTGGTGGATTCTCGGGGCGCTGGCGCTCGTCGCAGCTTTCTTCCTGGCCCGAGCTGTTGTGCGCGAGAACCGAAAACGGCGAGACACCTACGTCCGGTTCTGCGCGCAGATCGCCGCCCGCGCGGATCAGCAGCACAACTGGGTCATGCAGGGCGACGACCGCGGCGTATATGGGGCGGACGGCGCGAGATTGATGCACTTCATTGAGGACCCGCCGCGAGCCTCCTAGTCCGGCGATTCGATCTTGTCGTGGGTACCGCCGATGCCGACTGCAGTTCGCGCCGGAGCGGCTGCGTCGACGATCGCAGCGGCGCGGCCAGTCCGGCCGGGGCACGAGAATGACGACTGACGGTGCTGATCACCACGTGGGACATGGTCGGCGGCGGCCCGTTCGCCGCGAGCAGCGTCGCCACGGTGGGTCTGAGCAAGACCGTCGACACCGTGCAAAAGCTGTTCATGGGACCGGTTTTCGACCCGCTACTGAAGAGACTGGGCGCCGACAATGTCAAATTCAGGGCGTCCCTGTGCGCGTCACAGCTCATCGGGCTGGGCATCCTGCGCTACGCCGTCCGTTTGGAGCCAATCGCTTCGATGAAGGCCGAGGCACTCGCCGATGCGATGGCGCCCACATTGCGGCGCTACCTCATCGGCAACGTCTCGTAATCGGCGCGGTGCGCACAGCATCCGCCTGGACAGGCTTGGCGCTCGTACTACTCGCGGGCGGAAGTTGGCGCGGGGCCATCAGCCTCGCAACCTTCGTCCTCTTTTCCGGTGTGCTCCATCAGTCGACGCTGACCGCCTCGATGATGCGGAGCCGGGCCGCGCGCACCGCCGGCGGCACCGACCCGAGTAGACACATCACCAGCGCGCCCAGGCCAATGCCGATCATCGCCGGAGTCGCATGCCACGCGACGTCGATGCTCAAAACATCGGTCAGTGCAATGGAAATCAGGTACTGGATCGCCGCACCGAGGATCAGTCCCAACACGCCGCCGACAATACCGACGCCTGCCGCCTCCGCCAGAATGGCCTTCAACGTGAAGCCCCGCGCTGCCCCTATCGCCCGTAGCACCCCGATCTCGCGACGCCTGTCCAGCACCGACAGCATCAGCGTATTCAGCAGTGTCACAGCCGATACCACCACCACGATCCACGCGATGGTCGTGATTACCGCGATCACCTGATCTAGCGCACTGCTGACGCCGTCCAGCGCGTCCTCGCCTGAGTACACAAAAGCTTCCGGAGACACCGCCTTCCGTATCGCTGCTTGAACAGACTTCGCATCAACGCTGGGCGCCACCGTGATTTCAAAATCACTGGCACCTGGCCTCAAGAACCAACCCTGCATCGTGTCCAGGCTCATCGCGATTGTGCCCGTCATCCCCGAGAAGTACGGAACCAGCGCCATCACCTGCACATGCCGCTCGCCGCTCGGTGTGTTCAGCACGATCTCGTCACCCGCGGAGACGCCCATCGAACGACCGAGGTCACGCGACAGCGTGACGCCCTCGCCGGAAAGCAGCTTCTCCCGATCGCGCGCCGCCATCGACGTGTAGATGTCCCGATGCGAACCCGGCGCGATCCCCAGCAGCATCACCCTGGTGTCACCCACCGTCGCGAACGCCATCTGATCCGGCACCACCCGATCCACCCCCGGGACCGCCCGCACCTTGGACTCCGTATCTGGTGGCAACAGCGCGCTCGAATAGTCCGTCGCCGCCGCCGAACTGACCCACACGTCCGCATCGGCGATCGACGAGAACGAGGCGACCGTCGAGTCCACCGCATTGCTCGTCGCTCCGGTCACCGCGACTGTCGTGACCACCGCCGTCAGCACCGTCATCATCGCGACCCACATCCGTTGCGGCGCACGCTCAATCGTCGCTGCGCCGAGAACGCCGGCCGCGCCGAACAGCCGCGCCACCCCGGCCGCGGCCCGGATGATGGGACCCGAGAAGGCGAAACACAGCGCGCTGCCGCCGATGAATGCCAGCGCAATCGAGGCCATCGCGATACGGCCCAGATCCGCCGTGACGATCACAATCGTCACGCCCACAAGGACCACCCCGACGATGCCCGCAAAAATCCGCACCCGACGTGAACCGCCTGGCGACGACGCCGCACCGTTGGGTGCCAGCGCCTCGATCGGTGCCACCGTGTGCACCTGCCGCGCCGCCAGCGCCGAGGCCGTCACGCTCGCCACCACACACGCCGCAACCGCCAGCGGCACGACCCACAGCGGCAGAACGTATTCGAGGCGCGCTTCCAATGACTGCACCATCGTCGACGGCATTTCGCCGATGGCCACATGGCCAATCGCCACGCCGCACAATGACCCCACAGCCCCGCCGATAAATCCCAGCAGGGCCGCCTCGGCCAGCATGTCGGAAACGATCGTTCGGCGTCGGCCACCGAGCGCACGCATCGTCGAGATGACAGGCCTGCGCTGCGCGATGGCGATGCTCATCGCGTTGTAACTCAGGAATGCGGCGACCACCAGCGACACCGACGCCGCCAGCAGCGTCATGGCCTGCAAAATGGCGAACGAGCTACTGGCCTGCGCCGCACGGAAACTCGGGGTGGCCACCACAGCCCGCCCGTCGATCGCCTTGGTGATCGTGGCCCGAACTTGGTCGACGTCCGCACCGGGTTTGGTGAACAGCAGCACCGAGTCCAGCCGGCCTTCGCGGCCCGAGATTTGCTGCGCCAGAGCGAGCGGCGCGATGACGAAATGCCCGGCGTTCAACCGTTGGGCCGCGAGACCGTCGACCACCTCGACCGCGGTAACCTTCGTCGACCCGAAATCGAACTGATCGCCTCGAGCGACACCGACACCCGTACCGACCACCACACCGTTGGGCGCCGAGGTCAACCGGGAGCCGGATCGCAGTTGATCCTGGATCGCCGTCTGCAGGTCCGAGTGAAGGTCGGAGACGTTCTGGCCGACGCCGAGCAGAAGAGCGCGCGTCGCATTCGCCGTCGTCGACATCCGTATCAACGGCACCGCCGCCGTGACGTTCTCGACACTACCGACCGTGCCGAGCAGCGACTCGCCGAAGCCGTCGTCGGTGATACCGGAGACCTCGAGAGTCGCATCACCGCCGATGCTGGCCGACAGACGGTCGATCGAGCCGGTGATGGAGCCC
This sequence comes from Mycobacterium sp., assembly GCA_032162325.1. GTDB lineage: Bacteria > Actinomycetota > Actinomycetes > Mycobacteriales > Mycobacteriaceae > Mycobacterium. Next base: position 4,104 of record JAVRPG010000179.1, read on the forward strand.
GAGACCCCCAGCACCGCGACGAGCAGTGCTGCCGACACGGCCACCACCGCTACCGATGCCACCGCGCGTCCCCAATGCGTCCGTAGTTCGCGGATGTTGAGCAGTGTCAGACGGCTGAATGCGGCGGGAAGCACAGCGCTAGAACGGGTTTGCCGCGTGTCCGACGGTGGACCGGCGTGTGCCGATGTGCAACATGGGAATGACGTCGGTCGCCGTGTCGCGCGCGCCTGCCGCATGCCGCCCGACTCGCGGCGCTTCCGCGGTGAACTCGTCCGATTTCAGCGAACCGTCCTGCAGTGTGATGACCCGATCGGTTGCCGCGGCGGCCTCAAGGTTGTGCGTCACCATCACGACCGCACGGTGCACGCCGCCGTCGTGCGCCACGCTGGACAACAGTTCGAGGATCGCCGCACCGGTCGCCGAGTCCAGGTTGCCCGTCGGCTCGTCGGCCAGGATTAATGGCGGATCCATCATCAATGCACGCGCCACAGCGACCCGCTGCATCTGCCCGCCGGACAGCTCGCACGGACGATGGTCGATGCGATTGCCGAGCCCGACGAGTCGCATGAGTCGAATCGCATCTGGCCTGACGTGGCGCAGCTTCTGTCCGTCGAGTAGGTTCGGGATCGCCACGTTCTCCCACGCCGACAAGGTCGGCAAGAGGTTGAAGAACTGGAAGATGAAACCGACCTTGTGCAGGCGGAAATTGGATTGCTGCTCGTCGGTCATCGTCGCGATCTCGACGCCGTCGAACCGGATCGACCCTGCATCAGGCGAGTCCAACGCCCCCAGCAGATGGAGCAGCGTGCTCTTACCGGCGCCCGAGGGACCGACGACCGAGGCGAACTGACCACCGTCGATCCGTAGCGTGACCCCGTCCAGGGCCCGGACGCTCTGTCCACCCGTCCGGTACTCCCGCACGACATCAACAAGTTGCACGCTCAGCGGCACGTCGTCACCTTGCGACGAGGTGTTCCAGGTCGGGAAGCGTGGTCGCAGCGAAGCAATCCCGAATCTTCTGGCCCACTTTGCGATTTCTCAGGATCGCGATGCCGAGCAGCGACGAGACGTGCGCATACACGGCTTGGTTGTTCGGTGCCTCCATATGCGTGAACGGCGGTGTGTTGGCGAGCGGAGTCAGCGGCAGTCCGAGAACGTCGCGTGCGGCCTTGACGACAGGCGCATCGAGAACAGCCACAAAATGTTGGATGTTCTCGCGCATCGCAGCGGCAGCCACGACCTGCATGAGCTGCACATGCATGGCGGCCAGCTTGCCGCGGTATTGGCGCGGAACAGCTGCGGTGGCGCCGTCCCAGCACCGATCGAGATCCTCGATACCGTGGTGGCGCATAACCTCGTCGACGGGGATGGCGATCGGGGCGATCGGGGACTTGATGCTGTCGTCCAGGTCGACGATCGTCTTGAGGCCGGCCGGCGAGTTGCGGATCATGCGCAGTACACCGGCGGGCCGCTTCGCCTGTGTGTCGATGGCGAGGAAGAAAACACTGCTCTCGTCGTACGGCCCGTATTCCTGTTTCATGGTGACCGAGTCGTTGCCCCACGAACCCTCGAACACTTCCCGCTCGACCTGCCGGGCGATGTTGGCGTACGGGTCGGTGCCCTCAAGCTCGAAACAGGCAAATCCGTGACAGGCCGGTGTCCCTTTGCTGCTGAGAAAATGCTGGGTGAGCTCATCGCGCTCAGAGTCTGAGAGGTCGTAGACGTACTTGCGCTCGGCATGTGCAAGGTTCGTCACTCGGCGCTGCTCCCACCTATCGGCACGCATTTCGACAGCCAGACTGCCGCTGAGGAGATCACTCAGGCCGCTTGGTTGCGGACGACCATGCCATCAACGGCGTCGAGAAGCAAACGGAAGTCCCAAGCTAAGCCACGGGTTGAGCACCGCTTTCGCGGCCCGGTAGTCCGGGCCAAAGCGAACGCGGAAACAAGAGCATTACGAAAGCCACCGACGACGGCAAGGTAATCCCGGGCGTGCTCACCCCTGACAACTAAGGTGTGGAAGCCGACCGGACCGCTCGGCTACGGCCGCTAGCCCACTCCACCCTCGTCAAACCTCGTCGGGGTGACGAGCGCCGCCGCAGTGCACTGGCCCGTGGACGTATTGCGCCCAGTCGTAGCGTTATGACCATCATGAGCGCACAACATCGCACCCCGCAGGCCGGCCGCGCGCTTCAGGTCGGACCGTTGATGCCCTCCCTGGTGCAGAGGCTTCGGGATGACTACGACGCCTACGTGCTGCACGACGATCCGGGGGAGCGCAGCGCGTTCCTGGCGGCGCACGGCGCCGAGATCACGGCCGTGGTGACGTCGGGAACCACCGGCGTGGACGCCGGGTTGATGACGGCGCTGCCGAACCTGGGCGCGGTCGTGAACTTCGGGGTCGGCTACGACACCACCGACATCGATGCCGCTGCGGCGCACGGAGTTTCGGTCAGCAACACCCCGGACGTCCTGACCGACTGTGTGGCGGACACCGCGGTCGGTCTGATGATCGATGCGCTGCGGCAGTTCTCCGCCGCGGACCGGTTTGTCCGGGCGGGCCGGTGGCCCGTCGACGGGATGTACCCACTGACTCGTCAGGTGAGCAACACGCGGGTGGGCATCGTCGGGCTTGGACGGATCGGTAGCGCGATCGCGTTGCGGCTCAGTGCGTTTGGTTGTGCGATCTCCTACCACAATCGCCACCAGGTCGCGGATTCGACGTATACCTACGTGGCGTCGGTCGAGGAGTTGGCTCGCAACGTCGACGTGCTGATCGTGGCGGCGGCCGGCGGCGACGGAACCAAGGGCCTGGTCAACCGCGAGGTACTCGACGCACTGGGCGACGAGGGCTATTTGATCAACATTGCTCGCGGAAGCGTGGTCGACGAGGACGCGTTGGTTGAGGCGCTGACGGCGGGGCGGCTGGCGGGGGCGGGCCTGGACGTGTTCGCCCACGAGCCGAATGTGCCCGAGGCGCTGCTGGCAATGGACAACGTCGTGCTGCTGCCGCACGTCGGCAGCGGGACGGTTCAAACGCGCGCGGCGATGGAGTCGTTGACGCTGCGGAACCTGGAGAGCTTTCTGCAGACGGGACAGCTGGTCACGCCGGTGCCGATGCCGACGGCGGTGACGGCCTAGCGACGACCTGGCGCAGACCGTCATTTCAGCTGTGATTCCGCTCACAAATGCGCTATAGTGTGTCCGCTGTCACACGAAGGGGCGGTCAATGGTCGGCGCAAACGAAGACCCCATCGGAGAGCCCCAGCCCGCTCGGCCGATTACCCGCGGCTCGTCCATTGACGGCCACCACTTGCTGCTCGGTTTCCTTCTATTCCTGATCGGCATCTCGGCGATCATCGGCGTCGTCGTAGCGGCGGCATCCGGGCAGGGGACCATCGCCCTCGTCATCGCTCTCCTCGCCGCGGCCTTCTTCTCCCGCGTCGGCTGCTGACCGCGTCACCCACACACCCGCCAGCGCTCGTAATGCCGGCGAGATTAGAGGAGGGTGGGTGTATGACCGCGCCACCACAACCGCCGGACACTGCCGCAGCTGTCCGATCCTCGTTCGGTTAAATGTGGCGATCCATGACCAACTCCTCGCGGCGGTTGACGGGCGGCGGGGGGTAGAGGCCGCCGACCGGCTCTGCGAGGCCTGCGTGCTGCTCTTCGACATCGACGCCGCGGCCATCTCCCTGGTCTTCGACGGCGCCAACAGCGGAACACTCGGAACCAGCGGCGCCCAAGCGCGGACCTACGACGAACTCCAGTTCACCCTCGGTGAAGGCCCCTGCCTGGACTCCGTCGCCCTCCGGACGCCGGTCCTCGTCGCCGACCTCGCCGACCGCGAAGACCCTCGCTGGCCGATCTACGGCCCCGCCATGCTCTCCCACCACATCCGCGGCGTCTTCGCCATGCCCGTCCTCGTGGCCGGCGAATACGTCGGCGCCCTTGACTTCTTCTGCGCCCAGCCCGGCACCCTCAAGGGCGAACAGTTCGCCGGCGCCATCGTCGCCGCCGAACTCGCCGGCGTCCCGATGCTCGACGTCATGAACGACGACCTCCTTTCCGCGGTTAACGATCCGGAGAGCAACGCCTGGGCGGAACTGCACGCGCTGTCCCGCGCCGAGGTCAGTCAGGCCACCGGCATGCTGGTCGCCCAACTCGGCGTCGAACCCGCCGACGCCCTGGTGCGGCTCCGCGCCCACGCCTACGCCAGCGGCCGAACCTCCACCGACGTCGCCCGCGACATCCTCGACCGGCGGCTCAGGCTGGAGGCCGACTGATGCACGCCCTACGAAACCCGGGACGGAGCGCGAGATGACCGATGCCCCTCGTGAAACCCGTGTACTGGAGGCCGTCGTGTCGCTCGTCGACAGCCTGCTCTACGACTTCGACGTCGTGGACCTGCTGACCGAACTCACCGAGCGCTGCGCGCAACTTCTCGATGTTGAGGCGGCCGGGCTCTTGCTCGTCGACCCACTCGAGCAGCTCCGCTTGCTCGCGGCCACCTCCGAGACCACCCGCGAACTGGAACTGTTCCAGTTACAGGCCGACGAAGGTCCTTGCGTGGAGTGCTATTCCAGCGGTCAGCCGGTCTCAGTGGCCGAAATCCAGGCCGAAGCCGACCGCTGGCCCCGGTTCGTCCCCACCGCGCTGAACGCCGGCTTCGCCTCCGTGCACGCCGTTCCGCTGCGCGCCGGCGGCACCGTCATGGGTGCCCTCGGCCTGTTCGGCGCCCGCACCGGTGCACTCAACGACGCCGATCTCCTGGTCGGCCAGACCCTGGCCCACATCGCGTCCGTCGCGATATTGCAGGAACACCCACCCACGCCCTTCACTGTGATGCCCCAACTGCGCTCCGCGTTGACCAGCCGCATCCTCGTCGAACAGGCCAAGGGCTTCCTGCGCGAAACCCTCGACGTGTCAGTCGAAGAGGCGTTCACTCTGCTGCGCTCCTACTCGCGCACCAACGGCGAGCACCTCACCGACGTGGCCAGGCGGCTGATGGCCGATCGGCACTCCCGCCCGGTACTGATCGCCGCTATCTCCGAATTCGCCTCGGCCCCGCCTTCCTAGGCACCTTGCCGCGCACGAGCGCGCCGCGCTGCCTCCTCCACCATCCGCTCGGCGACGACATGCAGCTTGATGTTCTCGGTCTGGCTCAGCCGGGTGAGCCGGTCGAAGGCCACCTCCGCGCTGACGCCCGACCGGCTGCGAATGATGCCGATCGCCTGATCGATCACCGCCCGGCTGTCGAGAGCACGCTGCAGCTGTTTCGTCCGCTCCTGGGCCCCTGCCAGCAGTTGCGCGTTGTACACCGACACCGCCGCAGGCCCCGCGAACTGTGAACCCAACTGCACGGCGTGCCCGCCGAAGGCATCACGGGGGCGGGCATAGGTATTGATCGCGCCGATCACCTCATCGCCCACCATAAGGGGCAGCGACAGCGCCGAATGAATTGCCATCCGGGCCACCCGCCCACCGAAGCGCGGCCACCGGCTGTCACTGCCCAGCGATCCACTGGCGCATGCCCGCCCCGATTGCATACACGTGATGCAGGGGCCTTCGTTGAGCTCCTCGTACTGGATGACGTCGATGTCGTGCACGAATTCCGCTGTGGCAGCCCACGTCTGAATGCGCGGTGTGCCGTCGTGTGTCTGGATCAGCGCGACGCCCACACCGTCGACGCCAGGAATCGCTTGCGCCGCGTACTCCGCCACGTCGCCGAGCAGATCGATCACCCCGCGGGCGCCGGCCACCAGCCCGGCGACTCCTCGCAGCCCGGCATACAGGTCGATCTCGTCCGCCTCTAGTTGCGCGGGGGACAGCTCGGACTGCGCCTGTGTCGCGCGACCGGGCTGCGCGTCATAGTCAGCCATCGTGCGACAAATCTACTCGCCGCCGGGAGCAGAATGTCCCTCTGGACCGTCAATTCACCAGCGCGAGCGCGTGGGCGCGCCGCAGCTTGCCCGACGGGGTCTTGGGAATCATGCCCGGCTGGAGCACCACCACGTTGCGGGGGCGCACATCGACCTCGGCGAACACCTCGTGTGCCACCTGACGCTCGATGCGGCGCACCTCGGCGTGATCCTGATATTCCTTGGATTCCACCGCCACGGCGAACGTCTCCCGCGAGTGCCCGGCGTCGAGCCGCACCGCCACCGAGCAGCCCGGCCGTACCCCCGCGACGCGGCAGGCGGCGCGCTCGATGTCGGTCGGGTAGATGTTCTTGCCGGCCATGATGATCACGTCCTTGAGCCGCCCGCACACCACCACGTGGCCCGTTTCGGTGAGATAGCCCAGGTCACCGGTGTCGTACCAGCCCCGCTCGTCCTGCGCGGAGATGAATCCGGCCTCCGTGGTGTAGCCCTTGGTCACCGGTTCACCGCGCACCTCGATGACGCCGACGCCGCGCGCAGGCAGCACACTGCCGTCGTCGTCGATGACGCGCAGCTCCAGGCCGTCCAGCGGCTGGCCCAGCGATACCAGTCGCCGGGTGTGTCCTTTGCTCGCCGGGACGGCGCGGTGCAGGACGGCCAGCAGGTCGGCGTCCACCTCGTCGAT
>JAVRPG010000180.1:0-7670 GCA_032162325.1 Mycobacterium sp.
TCGTGATCACCAGCGACGGCATCTCCGACGGCTACCTGGATACGCTGGATTTCGCGGCATCGGCCACCGTGATCGCCGAACACATCCTGGCTGTCCACAGCAAGGAATCCGATGACGCGCTGGTGCTCGCCGCGCGTCGCCGGGGCGTCTCGTCATGACCGGTGCGGCGGATTTCCACGTCCAGTATGCCGCCGCGCTACGGGCCCACCTCGAGGCGCAGGACGAGGACACCCTGGCCGTCGGTCACGAGCTCGGACGCCGGGCCGTGCAGGAACAGATCAGCATTCTGGAGATCGTTGAAAACCACTCCCGCTTGGTCGACGCGCCGGATTCCGGGATCGACGCCATGGTCGGGCTGCAGTTTCTGCTGCAGACGCTCGCTGCGCTGGACGTGGTGACGCGCGGATTCCTCGACGGCACAAAGCGATACGAACAACAGCGGGCCCGCGCCGAGGATCTCGCCGACCGTGACGAGTTCCACACCGCGCTGGTGAATTCGCTGCAGGAGGGCTTCTTCGTCGCAGACCGCACGGGGGCGGTCATCGAGATCAACGACGCGTTCGCCGACATCACCGGCTACGGCGCCGACGGTGTGCCCTACGGGTGGCCGCACCCGTGGATGGCAGCCGACAAGGCGGCGAATGAGCGATTGGCCCGGCTCCTCGCGCTTGGCACGCTGGAGGCGGAGGCGCCGATTCGGCACCGAGACGGCCACCTCGTGTGGGTGGCGATGAGCGTCAACGCCGTCACGTCGCCGAGCACTGACGGGGACACCGAGGACACCTATGTCGGAACCATTCGCGACGTCACTGCCGCACGATCCGCGGCCGAACGGGAGCGGGCGGTCGCCCGCCTCGCTACCGCCGTCACCGTAGCCAGGAGCGTCGGCGACGTGCTGTCGACCATGCTCGACGAGTGTCGCGCCGCGCTGGGTGTACGGCACGCCGCAGCCATCATCTGGCCAACGGGCGAGCAGGACCCGACCGTCCACCTGGCCGGAACGTCTCCAGCGCCGAAGTGGCACGATCTCGATCCCCCGCTGCGCCGGTCGCTCGAGGACGCCCGCGCCTGGCTGCCGCTGACCGCCGAACCCGTCGGACGGACACCCGCAACCGAGTCGTCACATGGCATCGTTGCCGTGCTGTCGCGGGATATCACCCTGTGGCTCGAGTTCGGTGAGCCCCGCAGGGTCAGCGCGGAGGACAGGCAGCTCGTCACCGCCCTTGTCGGACACCTCAGCCTCGCGATGCAGCATGTCCGCCAATTCGAGCTCGCCCGTGATACGTCGTTGACGCTGCAGCGCTCTATGCTCGCGCCGACCGAACTGCCTGCGGGCTTCGCCGCGCGCTATGAGCCCGCGGTGTCACCGCTCGAAATCGGCGGCGATTGGTACGACGTGCTGCCCGTCGGCGACCACCGGATCGGCGTCATCGTCGGCGACTGTGTCGGTCGCGGCCTGTCCGCGGCCGCGGTGATGGGTCAGCTCCGAGCCTCGGCCCGCGCGCTGCTTCTCACCGGCGCCGAGCCGGCCACACTGCTCGAACAGCTCGATTCGGTGGCGGCCTTCATTCCAGATGCGTTCTGCACCACGGTGTTCGTGGCCATCCTCGACACCCTGTCCGAGACACTGATCTACAGCAGCGCCGGACACGTCCCCGGTGTGCTCGCCGCGCCGGAGTCGCGGCCGCAGCTGTTGACGGATGCGCGCTCGGTGCCGCTGGCCGTGCAGAGAGACGACCCCCGCCCACAGGCCGTCGCGGCACTGGCCGCCGGATCGACCCTGTTGCTCTATACCGACGGGCTCGTCGAGCGGCGTGACGAACCCATAGATGCTGGAATCGCCCGCGTCACCAAGCTGTTGACACAGACCATCGAATTGCCGGTCGACGCGGTTGCCGACGCGATGCTCGACAAACTGGCCCCCGCGGTCGGATACGACGACGACGTCGCGATCGTGCTGTATCGCCATCCGGACTCCACGCTCGCCATCGAGAACGACGCGATCCCAACGCGGTTGAGCGACGTGCGACACCGGCTCGCCGCGTGGCTTCGCAGCGCGGGCGTGTCGGAGTCGCTCGCCGCGGACATCGTGCTGGTGGTCAACGAGGCGTGCAGCAACAGTGTCGAGCATGCATACCGCGGGCGTGAGCCGGGAATGATGCGGATCGAGGCCACGCGCGACGGCCGGCACATCCACGTCCAGGTCACCGATTCGGGGTCGTGGAAGACACCGCCCGCCGACCCCGGCACCCGGGGCCGGGGACTGCTGCTGATGCGGGCGCTCAGCGACGGGGTCGAACTCGACGGAACAGCAGAGGGCACCACCGTCGGCATGCGCTTCGCATTCGGAGAAGGCGCGCCTCAGCGGACGTTCGCGTGATATGACAACAACGGCAATTTGCGACTGTCGAGGAGAGGCAGGCAATGCGGGGGATTTCGCATACGTTCAGGCGGCGCCGCCGCTAGACATCCGGAGGTGCTGGTGACAAAGGTTCCCGGCGCCGACACGTGCGGACCTGCCCCGTTGCGGATCCGGCTTCCCGCGACACCAGCCAGCCTGGCCGTCATTCGCGCCCATCTGCGCAGCTGGCTGCCGACTGCCCGGGTAGGCCCTGCCGCTGCGGCCGACATCCTGCTCGCCGTCGGAGAGGCGGCCTCCAACGCCGTTGAGCATGCCGTCCGCGGCACCTCCCGTGACGTCGAGTTGGAGGTCACGGCGCGGGCGACCAATACCGGTCTAGCGTTGACGATCAAGGACAACGGCCGCTGGCACGCGCCGCAGCGGAGCGCGCAACGCGGGCACGGCAGCACGTTGATGAGCGCGCTAGTCGACACGGTCACGATCACGCCAACCCCCGGGGGGACGACGGTGGAAATGCGCAAGGAGCTGCATCCATGACCAGTAGTCAGTTCCGGCTGTCCTCTGCAGAGGCCGAGCAGTCGCCGGTAGTCACCGCGTCCGGCGAGATCGACCTGGCCAACGTCAGCGAATTTCAGGACGTCCTGAACAGAGCGGCCACCGACAGCGACGCCATCACGGTCGACCTGTCGGACGTGTCCTACTGCGACAGCGCCGCGGTGCGGGCGTTGTTCGCCGTCGCCGCGACGACCAAACTCGGGCTGATCGTGCCCGCGACGGGGTCGATCATGACGCTGTTGAGCATCTCAGGGCTCGACCGCGTAGCGACCGTCACGACCCGCGACTGATCATGGCTGCGCCGCACTTTCAACCACGCCAACACCCGCAGCTTGTGGCGCTGATGGACCGCATCCTCGAGCGCATGCAGTCCGATCTGCTCGATGCGCTCGGCCTGGCGATCACCGTGCACGACAAGCGCCATGACGAGCAGCCATCGGTGCTTGCAGCGGTGGGCGTGGGCACTGATCTCGTCGATGCCCAGCTGTCGGGCATCGGTGGCCCCGTTCCCGACGCGCTCGCCCATCAGGTACCGGTCCTGAGCCTCGACCTGTGGACCGACGACCGTTGGCCCGAGCTGACTTTGGCGGCCATGCGCGACCGCGCACCGCAGCACGAGTCGAGCTGGGAACAGCTCCACGGCGCCGCCGCCGTGCCCGGTGTCTGGGCCGACGACGCGACCGTCGTCGTCTGCTGCACGCTCAGCCAGCCGGCCAGTGCCGCGACCGTGGCCAGCCTGTTCAACTACGAACAGCTCGTCTCCGCGGCGTTGATCACCACCGCGGCGGAGAACGCGACCGCGATCGCGGACATCATCACGGTCCTGCAGTCCCGCGGCGCGATCGAACAGGCCAAGGGCGCGCTGATGGGCCTGGTCCGCTGCGACGCGGAGCACGCGTGGAGGATGCTGCGCCGCGGCAGCCAGGAGTTCAACGTGAAGCTGCGGGAGCTGGCGGTGGCGCTCGTCGAGCACATCAGCGGAGCGCCTGCCGAACAGCCCGACACGGGAACGCCGATCACGCCGGACGATCGCACGCGCGAGGCGGCCCGCCTGATGTGGGCGGCGCTGTCGGAAACACCGCTACGGCAGTAGTGCGGCGCCCTGGCAGGCCCGCGTGCGGCCGATCGTTGGCCGGTTGTAACCGGCGTGGGTGACGGCACCGCGTATCGCGTCGGCGATGCGTTCGGCCGCCTCGACCGGGGCCAGAGCGATGACGCATCCGCCGAACCCGCCGCCGGTCATCCGTGCGCCGAGCGCACCCGCCTCCACGGCGGTGTCGGCGATCAGGTCGATGTGCTCTGTGGTGATCTCGAAGTCGTCGCGCATGGACGCCTGGGACGCGTTGAAGAGCGTGCCGATCGTGGTGAAGTCCGGCTCCTCCAGCGCCGCAACGACATCGAGCACGCGATGGTTGTCGGCCATGATGTGCCTGGCCCTGCGCGCATCGACCGTGTCGGTCACCGCGGCGAGAACCGCCACGCCTCGGTCCTGCACCTCCCGCAGTGACGACACGCCCAGGTCGGCCGCCGCCCGTTCGCACGACGACCGACGGGACGCGTACTCGCCGTCCGCATGCTGGTGCGGCGCACGCGAATTGATCAGAAGCAGGGCGATGTCGGAGGCGTCCGGGTCGAACGCCACCGGCCGCACTGTGGGCTCCAGGAAGTCGATCATCAGCGCCTTGCGCGGCTCTCCGCACAGCGATGCCAGTTGGTCCATCATCCCGGTGGGCGCGCCGACATAGTCGTTCTCGGCCCGCTGCGCGATGCGCGCCAGCTCGATCCGATCGATGCGCAGGCCTGCAGCGGTCGCGAGCGCGCCGAGAACCGCACACTCAAGCGCTGCCGAAGACGCCACACCAGAGCCCATCTCGACGTCGCTTTCGATCGACATCGTCCCGCCCTTGATGCGGTGCCCCGCGCCGCGCAGCGCCCACATCACCCCGGCCACATAGCCGGCCCAGCCCGCCACGTCGCCCGGGGTGGTGCCGAGCGGGATCCGGACGTCGCCGTCCTCCCGGTCGCTGCGCACGACGATCTCGGTGCTGTCGTCGGGCACATAGGTCACCACCGTGCGCTCAGGAAGAGCGATCGGCAGGGCGAAACCCAGGTTGTAGTCGGTGTGCTCGCCGATCAGATTGATCCGGCCGGGTGCGGCGTATCTGATCGTGCTCATCCGAGCTCCCGTAGGCGCTGCGCAACGCTTTCCGGGGTGACGTCGCTGATGAACGCGTCCATGGCCGATTCGGAACCGGCCAAGAACTTCAGCTTGGTAGCACTGCGCCGCACCGACATCAGCTCGACGTGGAAGTAGCCTTCGCGCTGTTCGTCGGTGTTGGCGTACTGGTGCAGCGCGGAGATGTAGGGCAGCGCAGTCGGGTACATGCGGTCGAACCGGCCGAGCACATCGAGGAAGATCTGCGCGAACCCTTCGAGCTCCGCGTCGGTCAGGTCAACGAGGTTGTGCACGAACCGGTTCGGATAGATGTGCACCTCGACCGGCCAGCGCGCTGCGAACGGCACGAATGAGGTGAACAGCTCGCTCCGCGCGATGATGCGGCTGCGGTCGGCCACCTCGCGGGCGAGGATGTCGGTGAAGAGGTTGCCGCCGGTGCGGTCGGCATGGGCGCGTGCCTCGCGCAGCATCAGCGCCGCGCGCGGGGGCAGATAAGGATAGCCGTAGATTTGGCCGTGCGGATGGGTCAGCGTCACGCCGATCTCCTCGCCGCGGTTCTCGAAACAGAACACGTGCGCGATGCCAGGACGCGCCATCAGATCGGCGGTGCGGTGGCGCCATGCGTCGACGACCAGGCGCGCCTGCGGCAGTTCGAGCTGGCTGAACGAGCCGGTGTGGTCGCTGGAGAAACAGATCACCTCGCATCGGCCGTGGCCCGGCGCGGAGGAGAACAGCTCGCCGCTGACGGGCGGAAGGTGAAACGGCGTGGTGCCCGCGCCGGACAGGCTGGGAAACCGGTTCTCGAAGACCGCGACGTCGTAGTCCGGAGCGGGGATCTCACTGGTCAGCCCGGACGGCCCTGGACACAGCGGGCACGCCTCGGGCGGCGGCTTGTAGGTGCGATCCTGGCGCAGTGCCGCGATGATCACCCACTGTCCGGTCTGGCGGTCAAACCGCAACTGCGACTGGTCAATTCCTCGTGCGGGCAGCGGGCGCCGGTCGGGTACCGGCGCCGGGGTGTGTCCAGGCAGCGCGAACAACAACAGCTCGCGGCCGTCCGCGAGCGTCCATCGCGTCGCGGGGTCCTTCATGGTTGTCGCATGAGCGCGGCGATGGTCAGGCGTCCGACGTGCTCCTCGATGATGCCGCGGTCGGCGATCTCCAGACCGTCGTCGACGATCAGGTTGTCCACCCTGCGCATCCGCGCGAACACGTTGGTCCCCACTTCTCGGTATTTCGTGTGGTCGGCCAGTACGGTCAGCTGCGCGCCGATCCCGATAAGTGTCCGATTCGTCTGTGCCTCGGCGATATTGGGCGTGGTCAGGCCCGCCTGCGGATCGAACCCATGCACGCCGAGATACGTGGCGTCAACCCGGAACGACGAGATCGCGGCGTCGGCGATCGGACCGACGAGCGCGTCCGACGGGGTGCGGACGCCACCGGACAGATACACCTGCGGCGCGCTGGCGGCATCCGCGCCCGGATCGGTGAGCACCTCGAAGACGCTGATGGAGTTGGTCACCACGGTGATCGATGACCGGTGCCGCAGCCGGCGGGCGAGCTCGGTGGTGGTGGTGCCCGCGCTGATCGCAACGGTCATGCCGTCCTCGACGGTTTCCGCCGCCACCGCGGCGATCGCCGCCTTCTCGGCGGGTTGTTGACCGGCCTTCACCGATGACCACGGTTCTTCCCCACGGTTGTGCCGACTCACCGCGCCGCCGTGCACCTTGCGCAGCAGGTTCTGGGCATCGAGGGTGTCGAGGTCGCGGCGGACCGTCATCTCGGACACCTCGAGTTCGGCGGCCAGGTCGGCGACCCGGAGCGCCCCGCCCGCGTTCAAAGCCCGCAAGATCGCATATCGGCGTTCGGCGGCGAGCATGGGAACGCACATTATCAAACAAATTGTTTGATTCCGGCCGAAATATCCTGAAGGTGCTGTTAGTTTCTGGTTGTTTCTGACCGAACATGTGCTTGGGGGCACTCCCCTCGCAAGCTGGGGGCCCACCCGCCCGCAGGGCAGGGGGACTCCGATGAAGGGGTTGATGACCACGACCACCACGACACTGGCGGCGGAGAACGTACTGCGCCTGAACCTGGGCTGGCTCGACTACGTGCTCGTCGCGATCTACTTCGTCTTCGTCCTCGGCATCGGTTTCATCGCCCGAAGTCAGATCTCGACCAGCCTTGACTTCTTTCTGTCCGGCCGTCGGCTGCCCGCATGGGTGACCGGGCTGGCGTTCATCTCGGCGAACCTCGGCGCCATCGAGATCATGGGCATGGCGGCCAATGGTGCCGAGGTCGGCATATCGACCATGCACTACTACTGGATCGGCGCCGTGCCGGCCATGCTGTTCCTCGGCGTCGTGATGATGCCGTTCTACTACGGCTCCAAGGTGCGCAGCGTCCCCGAGTTCATGCGCCGCCGCTTCGGCCCCGGCGCACACCTGGTCAACGCCATCAGCTTTGCGATCGCCCAGGTGCTCATCGCAGGCGTCAACCTGTTCCTGCTGGCGACGGTCGTCAATGCGCTGCTCGGCTGGCCGCGGTGGCTATCGCTGATCGTGGCGGCCGTCGTCG